>NZ_JBBMFJ010000012.1:0-86785 GCF_040096075.1 Ventrimonas faecis | reverse complement strand
GAACGACAAGCCTGATTCACAAGCTTATCGCTCTTAATTATCATAGAAGAATCTTATTTACAGAGATTTTCTCATACCCTCCACGGGAATAGCTCGCTTATGCTTTGCCCTATCGGGCAATCGGGAATCAAAAGACTCCCCAGAATCCACCACTTCAAATTTCATCAGAAATTAAGTGGATGGTAATTCACTCTTTGGCTTTATTCCCCAAAATACCACATTCATGAGTATTACGATCAACAGCACGGCAGCCATAGATACCCAGAATCCCATATTAAGTCCAAGCCATTCACATGTTCCAAAAAGTGTCATCCATAATTCTTTCCAATTCATTCTTTCTACCTCCTAAAGCAGTTCGCCATAACAACGAACATATGCTTTTTTCAAGCTTGTTGCCAGCATCATATACAGCAGAATGCATGGGAACAGATATGCAAAATATGATGCCGGCAATGCTACAAGACCAAGTGCAGCTCCAAATGGTGTAAATGGAATTACCGTCAGAACTGCAATACCTGTCATGGTAAGTAATGTTACCGGTGCTGATGCACGGCTCTGGATAAACGGAAGCTTTGGTGTACGGATCATGTGAATAACCAGTGTCTGGCTCCACATGGATTCCACAAACCATCCAGCCTGGAACATTCCGATATACTGTGCCTGCATGGCAGCAAGCTCTGCGCCGCTGTAATGGGCTGCCAGGTCATTGAACAGGATGCCATTTGATACAAATAACGGGCAGAATACAAAATACATGAAAATGTAAGTTGTAAAATCAAAAATTGAGCTCGTAGGTCCGATCCAGATCATAAAGCTTCCCACACTGGAAGCATCCCATTTACGTGGTTTTGCAATAAACTCTTCGTCTACGTTATCCCATGGGATTGCTGTACAGGACATGTCATAGATCAGATTCAGGAAAATCAGATGTACACTCATCATCGGAAGGAATGGTAAAAGTGCAGAAGCAGCTAATACTGAAAACATATTTCCAAAGTTAGAGGAGGCCGTCATCTTGATATATTTGATCATGTTGGCATAAGTTTTACGTCCTTCTATGATTCCTTCTTCCAGAACCATCAGATCTTTTTCCAACAAAATAATATCTGCGGATTCTTTTGCCACATCTACTGCCGTATCTACGGAAATGCCAATATCAGCAGCTTTCATAGCAGCGGCATCATTAATTCCATCGCCCATAAATCCAACGGAATGACCGTTTTCACGGAGAACGGAAACTACACGAGCTTTCTGATCCGGCGTAAGCTTTGCAAATACTTCTGTTGTCTCTGCTGCTTTTGCGAGCTGAGCATCTGACATATCATCCAGATCGGAACCAAGAAGCATATTGCGTACCTCCAGGCCCACCTGCCTGCAGATGGTACGTGTTACCTTATCATTATCCCCTGTCAGAATCTTTGTCGTTACGCCATGTGCCTTCAATGCCCGGATCGCATCTGAGGTAGACTCCTTCGGTGGATCAAGGAATGCAAGATATCCGATCAGTACCATTTCACTCTCATCTTTTACACCAAATGCACCAGCCGGAGAAGGATTGCTCTTCTGCGCAATGGCAAGCACACGGAAGCCCTTGTCATTCAGTCCCCCTACTGTCTGTAAAATACGCTTACGCACCGTTTCTGTAAGTACCTGTACCGTGCCATCGCACTCTGCAAAGGAACAGATTGAGAGCATTTCTTCTACGGCACCTTTTGTTACCATCTGCGTCTTGCCATTTTTGTCCTCTACTACCGTAGTCAGACGGCGACGCGTAAAATCAAATGGGATCTCGTCTACCTTCACATAATTTTCAGACAGATCGAGGAGCTTTGGATCTGCTGCCTCTTCTTCCTCTGTTTTGTGAATGATTGCCAGGTCCATCAGATTTTTGTAGCCGGTCTGGAAGTAGCTGTTTAAGTATGCATGGCGCAGTACTCTGGTATCATCTTCTCCATTCACATTCAGGTGATATTCCAGCACAACCTTGTCCTGTGTCAGTGTTCCTGTTTTATCTGTACAGAGAATATCAATGGCACCAAAGTTCTGGATGGAATTCAGATTTTTCACAATGGTCTGCTTTTTACTCATGGAAACTGCACCTTTTGCAAGACAGGTTGTTACGATCATCGGCAGCATTTCCGGAGTCAGTCCGACAGCTATGGAAATACCAAAGAGGAAGGCATCCAGCCAGTCTCCCTTTGTGATTCCATTGATAAAAAATACTAGTGGAACCATAACCAGCATAAACCGGATCAGAACCCAGGAAACTGCATTTACACCTTTGGTAAAGCTGGTCTCTACCGCTTCACCTGCGATTGCAGATGCCATGGAACCAAACAAGGTACGGTCTCCGGTGCATACAACCACTGCGGCTGCACTTCCGGAAATCACATTACTTCCCATAAAAGCAATGTTGCTGTAATCCGTGATGCTTTCTTTCTGTGCACACACCTTTGGTGTCTTTTCCACCGGTTCACTTTCTCCTGTCAGGCTTGCCTGACTGATAAACAGATCCCTTGCGTCCAGGATACGGACATCTGCCGGGATCATATCTCCGGCTGACAGATGCACGATATCTCCCACAACCAGATCGTCCATGGAAATCTCTGTTTTTTCCTGTCCTTTTCTTGTAACGGTACAGGTAGTTGTGATCATGGCTAACAGTTTTTCTGCTGCATTTCCACTTCTGGATTCCTGTACAAAACGAAGCGTACCGGAGATCATAACCATAGTCAGAATGATCACCACTGTTAAAGAATCAAAATCTTCCGGTGAACTTCCTAACAAAGAAAAATATGGAAAAACCATATCTGTCATAGTAGAAACAACTGCCAGACAGAACAGGATTGCTGTAAATGGATTGATAAATGCTCCAACCAGACGTTTCGCAAGGGATTGTTTCTTCTCATGGGTTACTTTATTTGTTCCGTATTTTGTCCGGCTCACTGATACACTTTCAGCATCCAGACCGCAAAGTGTTGTATGCAGACTTTTCAAAACCTCCCTGACCGGATTGGTAGCCATATATTGGATGCGGTGATTCTGCTCTTCACGGATCACGGCCTGCTGTGCTGCCTGGCGAACAGCCATACGATTTTCTTTCTTATTCATTGGTCTTACCTCCTTGTTTTGCAATTATTTTTTATAATATCGATCACTTTTCTCGATATACCAAAGATCAAATCCCGCCACAATAAACCATGCGATCATAGCAGTCACAAACCAGTGATTTTCAAAGCCTAGCCATAGACCTTTCAGCAGAAAAATCAGACCGTTTAATACAATGACTTCACCAATATTACGACAAAGCGGCACAATTTTAATCTTTTCCTTCTCTTCCTGCGTCATGTTTTTCCAGGAAGAGAAATGAATATGGCCTTTTCCACATGCAAACATAAAACCGGTAATCGTGAAAATGACACCAAAAAAGATACAGGTTACATTCATGGTTTTCTTCTCCTTTCATTGATTCCTCTCGTTATGAGTTTATTTATTTTCTGAAGTCTGATAAGCAATTTCATCATTGTAACTGCTAAAAAAATCCAAACAATAACAGTTATTTGATGCCAGGCCTGTATCACCCAAATTTGGTGAGTCGGAAATATAAGGCTCACACAACTGCATACTGCAGTGAAGAAAATATAAAGAATGAAAAAAAATACCCATCTTTCACTTTTGATTTTTTTCAATTACAACACCTCCCAACCTGCACTGATTACTTCCGGAAGTTCCAATGCCTGACCGACAATACCTTCCAGAACATTGCCTTTCGGTTTTCCCGCAGAACAATACTTCGCTATGATCTCGACTTTATCCCCCACAACATCTCCACTTTCCAGATGATTCAGATATAAGGTTTTGCTGGAATTGCTGCTGATCAGTAAAAGTCGTATTTCCTGTTCTGCATCTTCCTGACAAAGTACTGTGATGCAGTATTCTTTTTCAGATTCATCTCCGACAGCAATCGGATTCAGCTTTCTTGCAAGCGGACGCAGGATTAAATTCGAACCGATCAAAATGCCTGCTGCGGAGACTGCCATTGTAAACATTCCTGTGCTGGCTAGAATGCCAATTGCTGCTGTACACCAAAGTGTTGCTGCTGTATTCATTCCTCTTACTGTACCGCTGTCTTTAAAAATCACACCGCTACATAAGAATCCAACACCGGAAATAATGCTGCTTCCTACACGAAACACCTGATCGGAACCATAAAGCATTGGAAATAAAGTAAAAAAACTGGTTCCCATACAGATCAGAACATTAATCCGTATTCCCGCCGGATGCCCGGTCAACTGCCTTTCCAGTCCGATGAAAAATCCAAGTAACACGGATAAGGAAATTCTTAAAACAAAATCTGTATATACCATACATACCGCCTCCCTTCGACCTCTTACAGAATACAAAAAAAGCAAGGAGAATCATATGATCAAAATCTTGCGATTCCCTTGCGATTTAGCAAGAATTACAAAAACAAAGCGGACTGCTTTCAGCCCGCCTGTTTTACACCTTATCATTAAATTTATATCCGATCCCCCAAATCGTAAGTATATACTTTGGTTCATCCGGATTCGGTTCAATCTTCTTTCGCAATTTTCGAATAAATGCCATGATATTACTGTCATCTAATAGATAATTTTCAGACCATACCGCCTTATAGATCTGCTCTTTTGTAAATACTTCTCCTCTGTTTTCCGCCAGGAAATACAGGATATCAAACTCCTTAGGAGTCAGGGAAACCGCTTGGCCCATTCTGGTAACGCTCCTGCTTTTCGG
This sequence comes from Ventrimonas faecis, assembly GCF_040096075.1. Taxonomy (NCBI): domain Bacteria; kingdom Bacillati; phylum Bacillota; class Clostridia; order Lachnospirales; family Lachnospiraceae; genus Ventrimonas; species Ventrimonas faecis. Next base: position 82,012 of record NZ_JBBMFJ010000012.1, on the reverse strand, counting down.
ATTGATCACTAATTCCCCAATTTTCATCTCATCCGAAAGATTGAGAGATGCAATTTCTGAATTCTTTACAGTGCTGAGTAGCAATGAATTTACCTCGCCACTCACCATATCATAGATACCGGAAAGCAGTTCTTTCGCACTGTCGCTTTCTGGTGGTTCTTTGATCAGCTTTTGAAGGAGCCATTCCTGCAGGACAGAATCCATGGAAATAACACTGATATTCTTTTTCACGATGGTTTCCCTCCTTTCAGATCAGCTCATGATATTTCTTTTGATAAACAATCTTGACTACCGTAGTCAGAAGCATATAGAGTAAGACTACAACAAATAAAAACAGGAAATACATGATTGGCAATTTCGTCAATCCAATAACACCTGCGCTTTTGGTAAAAGTAAGTGCAGTAAAGGTAATAATTCCTGCAAAGGTCGTACAAACAACCGGAATGGAAGGACTGCTCTGTACAAATGGTATCTTCCTTGTCCGAAGGAAATGAAGGATCAATACCTGTGTCCACATGGATTCCAAAAACCATCCTGTCTGAAATAAAGCAATGTACTGAGACTGCAGCACAGAATCTGTAAGATTTAAATACGTTGCTCCGCCACAAAGCATCGGACAGAGAATATAATACAAAAATAAAAATGTCACAATATCAAACAATGAACTGATAGGACCAAAAAACAACATAAACCGTCCCAATGTCTTTCCAGACCAGTCTCTTGGAGATAGTGTTTCTTCCTCATCCACATTATCCCACGGAAGGATGATACATAAAATATCATATAGCAGGTTTAATAATAATATCTGCAAAGATGTCATCGGCAAAAACGGTAAAAAGGCACTTGCACATACGATAGAAAAAATATTGCCAAAATTAGAACTTGCCGTAATCTTAATGTATTTGAGCATGTTTGTAAATGTTTTACGCCCTTCCAGAATTCCCTGCTCTAATACCCCTAAATCCTTTTGAAGCAATACGACATCCGCTGCATCTTTCGCTGCATCTACCGCTGTATCTACTGAAATACCAACATTCGATTCACAAAGAGCTGGGATATCATTAATTCCATCTCCCAGAAAACCTACGGTATGCCCATTTTGCCTTAAAGCAGAAACAATACGGACTTTCTGCCCTGGTGTTAATTCTGCAAATACATGAATATTTTCTACTGCTTTGCCAAGTTCATTGTCCATCATCTGATCCAAATCTGCACCAGTCAATATGATTTCTGACGGGATTCCAACCCTCCGGCAAATAGACGCTGCCACATCAGCCTGATCACCTGTTAATATTTTCGGTATCACCTTCAGCCTTTTCAGAGCCTCCACAGATGTCTTGGCTGTTTTTTTCGGAGCATCAAAGAATGCAAGATATCCCATCAGGATCATATTGTTTTCGTCTGTCTGTATGATCTGATCCTGTTTCTCAATCTTTTTCCTTGCAACAGCAATTACTTTCATTCCATCCTGTTGCATCTCATCCACTACAGAAGCTACGCTTGAAATTCTGTCTTTTTCCATCGGAAGGATTTCGCCATGAAATTCCACCTGACTGCACCGGGACACAATCTGTGAAATATTCCCTTTCATAATAAGTTGACACTCTCCATTTTTATCTGTCACAAGTGTACTGACAAACTTACGGGAATAATCAAATGGGATTTCATCCTCTTTCCGATACTGTATGAGAAGATCAGCAAAATGCTGTTCATGCCCTCGCATTGTCTGACAGGCAAGGATTGCATTATCAATTGGATTACATACACCGGAATGATACGCACTGTTTAAAAAGGCAAAATCCAATACCTGGCAACTTTCATTTCCCAACACATCCATATAGTATTCCAATAGGATACTTTCATTGGTCAATGTTCCTGTTTTATCCATGCAGAGCACATCCATGCTGCCAAATCCTTGCATTGCATTAATGTCTTTAATGATTGTCTGCTTTTTACTCATACTCAGGCTGCCCCTTGCAAGGCAGGCTGTGATCACCATCGGCAGCATTTCTGGCATCAAGCCAACGGCAACAGACAGTGCAAAGGCAAAGGATTTCAGCCATCTGCCACCTGTGATCTGCAATAGTATGAATACAATAGGAATCAATACTGCAATAAAACGAAGCATGACCCAGGCAATAGAGTTGGCTCCTTTTTGAAAAGACTGTTTTTCATCTGGATCTTCTTTCGTAAAACTACCATATAGTGTGTCTTTTCCGACTGCAAGCACAATGCCCTCACCTTTTCCACTGATGACAGTCGTTGCCATAAATGCAAGATTTTCAAGCTGAGTCAAGGACTCCGAATTACTGTAACTCAATGCCTGTGCATTTTTTTCCAGAATCGCACTTTCGCCTGTAATCGCTGCCTGGGAGAGAAATAGATCACTTACTTTGGTGAGTCTCAGATCAGCCGGAACACGATCACCTGCCGCAAGCAGAACAATATCTCCAACCACCAGTTCCTCAGCTGGAACCTCTTTCACTTCTCCCGCACGCCGTACAGTAACGCTTTCATGTATCAGCCGGTTTAGCTGTTTTGATGCATTCTTTGCACGAAGTTCCTGAACCAAACGGATTGTTCCGCTAATCAAAATCATTGAAAAGATGATAACCGCAGTCGTTGCATTTCTGGCAAAATTCGATACAAGAACCACATCTGTAGCCAGTGAAATGATTCCAAGAACTAATAAAATGATATTAAATGGATTGATGAATGCATGCCGCAGTAGTCGTAACATGGTATCATTTCTTCTTTGCGAGAAACTATTTATACCATACTTTTCCCTCATCAATTCCACCTGTGATTGTGACAGTCCTTCCCCGGATATCTTTAATTCCTGATAAATTTGTGATACTTCTCGATAAGCATATTTCTTAATACAACAATCAATCAGCGTAGTTTTAGGCATATAGGCTTGCCTCCTTTCTACTACAATATATTTATCATAACATTATCTTAAAAAAACTCCATGCTTAGATTCTTGCTTTTTTCTTGCGATTACATTGATAATTAACTTCTACACCGCACCTCTTCAAAATAAATAAGGCCGGTACTGGATATCACAAAATCCTGCACCGGCTTTATTCATTTTAAACTTTTTTAGGCTGAAAAAGTTGAACTAAGCTAAAGCATGCCCAGTTACTTAATCAGCCTAAAAAAAGTTCTTCTAAAAAAACTCAGAGACAACCATTTCTTTATTTCTGAATTTTAGATATAATTTCTTTCAACATCCCATTGACCATTTGTTTCTGACCTTCTGTTACCTCAAGCGCTGGTCGTTTACATGTAAGCGGAAACGGAATACCGATTACGGACAGCCCATATTTCATGGCCGGCATGAATGGAGTGGAAATAGCATAAAAATCCATTAATGCATCTATCGTCTGCTGAATCTCCATAGTTCTCCCCATGTTACCATGTTCAACCGCATCTACCCATTCAGAACAAAGTTTCGGGAAAACATTAGATAATGCTGCAATACAGCCATCCCCGCCACTGCTGACTACATGTGCAAAATTATCATCATAGCCCGAATAAATTCTAAACTCCGGATATTCCGGTTTGATCCTACCGATCAATGTCCTTGTGTGAGACGGAGCACCGAACGTATCCTTTAATCCAATAATGTTTTTATGCTTTTTAAGCAGCTGCAAAATTACATTTGCGGACAAATCAAATCCTGTTCTATCCGGAAAATTATAAAGAATGATATTACCATTAATTCGTTCGGCTACATAATCATAATACTCTTCTACTCCGGCATCATCTGTTCCTATATAATATGGTCCGACAACAGCAGCCTCTAGCCACTCATGCTTGATTGAGTGCATGGTGCCGGCTGTCCGGGAACAGTCTTGTAGGTTAAACAAGAATAATATACATTGTTTTTCTTGCCAACGCATCAAGTAATGGATCGCCCGCACTCGGCACATTTCAGAAAAACGCTGAATAAATGTACCTCTCGTCCTTTCGGGGAAGTACGGGTATCTCGTTTTAAGAGAGCCTGTACCTTAATCGAAAGTTTCATAGTCGATAATGGCCTCATGCGTTCCTGCCGCTTCCAGCCATTTCTCATGTGGAACAGCTTCAATCTGGTGTACCTTGTAGCTTTTTACCCGGCGCCGGCCCTGGGTTAAATATCTGGTGTAGGTCGGATTGGTAAGAATGGAGTGGATCATGCGGGCTTCCCATATAGGATCGTCATACCCTCTTATCGAAACAAACAAGCCCTTTTGTACTTTATAAGCCGTGCTCGTTCAGGTACAACGTGATGCCAAATCACACAACGGTCAATAACCGTCTTTTCAATGGGCTGCAAGCCCTCCTTGCCGCCAGCCACCAACTCACACAAAGGCAAAAGAAAATCCGCCTCCATGGAAAGTGGGATTGCTCCAGAGGTCATATTGAGCTCCACATCATAACGTGCTGGAACTGGCTCTTTCGTATTCAATTTTCTCTTACCTGGATTACCTTACAGCTTCTTCACAGCTGTAGGCTTTGGCTTCTTCCCGCCATCGGAATTTCTCCTCTCTCAAGTTCCAATATTTTCTATTGTCAAAACCATTATTTCTACATATAATAATTAAGAACACGAAGCAAATAGTGTTCCTCAAAAACTCGTTTTCTGTTGACTACGAGTATTTTTGTGATATAATGAAGTTAGAGGATAGCGGCGTTGACCAGCTATCGTGGTGTTGAAGCAATTGACTGTGTCGGCATGCAGCCGGTTGTGGAGCCTGACCTTGGGTTATGCGATAACCTCAAACCGAATAGGTTCTTCGGAACTGAATGAAAACGCTTTTTAAGGGCCTTGCATTGGCAGGGTCCTTTATTTTTTGCAAAGGACAAGATATAATATGGATCTATTACAACAGTCTGCACAAGCCTGGAAAGAAATAACTGAATATAGATATTTGTTTACATATGGCTATAAGAAACAGCTGCATCCAATTAATCTTACCTTTTCTCTGGAAGATTATCCGCATTTAGCTGGTTTCCAGTATATGAAAGATCTCTCTCTTCCAAATTATTCTTCTGCCAAAATTGCTGATAGAATTCTTGAGAGTAAAATACTATTTGAAAAAGTTCAAAAAGCAGCCCAGTACGAAGAGATGATAAAACCTCGACTTGAAGCTTTAGTTCACTTGAAAGAATCCCTTGATAACAAATTTAATTTATATTCATACATGCCACGCATGTATCCTTTCATCACAGGCATTAAAGCAGATTATTTAATATCCAGCCATTTTAGTGTTGATAATTTCATCTTTATCATCAAGGCAAATGCGCAAGGTGAATTAAAATGTGATTTTCTTTGTTGCTCCATTTTTGAAAAAGGGGATCGCGATTATGAAACAAATCAAAAAGCTCGAACACTGATGAAAAAAGAACGAATACATATTCCTTCTAACACCACCGATATTCTATTGGATCGCTTATCAGCTCAAACAAGGCCAGAATACAAAACTACTGATCTTTCAGATAATACAGAAGCAAAATCCGATGTTTCACAATAGTACCACTTCCTTTGGGAGGTGGTTTTTTTCTGCTATCCCCCGTATGAGATGGTGCGAGCTGTCCGAGGTTAATTCTCAGTGGATGCCACGGAGTAATTGATGTCCTCATATCCCACGGTTTTGATATAGATCCAGCTCTGGAGCTTGCACACGCTGTCTGGGTGCATGGACAGATATGGGATCGTCTCCTGGGTCGACTTTACCTTTGGCGGCGGCTCCGTTTTTCTTCTTTGTATTTTTCAATCACATCCTCTTTTCCAACGCCCGGCCCGGCAAATGGCGCATAAGTGTTTTCGGTTCGATAGGCCCTGATCCTCGGCCTTAGAAACGTGGCCCGGATGATATTCCGCACAACCTTTTCTAATGGTAAGCTGGCCTTTTCATACATAGCCAGCAGGAACGCCGGGAGCATAATTCCCAGCATGAGAAACATCTCCCCGGTATTGCCGATGGTTCCACGGTTCATCAAATAGGCCGGAATCCCACCACGCCCGCGCTGCATAAGCAGCCAAGCTAGCGTTTGGTGAGGTTGAAAGCCATCTTTGTTTTGATTTTAGATAAAACAGCCAGTTTTTCTCATTAAAATTTTATACATTATCCAAACACTTTTGTTTTCCATTCACTATAATATCTGTACTCTTTACAATGTTTCTTCTGTAAATGAAACCAGGACGCAAAACATTATCATATAACAAAATTCTGCGCCCTGTTAAAATTATCATATCTAATTTTCTATATTTTTTGTTTACAATCCCGGTACTGTTGCCGTTTACTCATGACTAATTATTATTTAGAAACTGATTTCCATTCACCCATGCTCATATCAAAATTTCCACTGTAAATAATTGGATTCCCAGTCATTGCCCTTTGATTGTACGCTTCATAACGGTTCAGAGCCTCGTAACCTCCTGGCATATACTTTGCAAGCGTATGAAACCTCTCAAAATTATAATACCGTGTCAGTGCAGCCGGTATCTCCTCATAGCGTTCATTCTGGTACGTTTCCGTAATCCCGTTTATCTCATCTCCAGAATACGTATATGCCAGGTCAGAATAGCCGGAAGAGGCGCTGCGAAGCAGGCTGTTTGGATAATACCAGGTATATCTTCCGCTTGTTGTGTCCGGGTCTCCGTAAATTTCCGTTTTATGCGGCAGACTCTGGCAGGTTCCAAAATCATATTCGGATTTTTCATCTGTCATCACATTGAAAGCATAATCATATTTCATCGCGATCTGATCAAATGCCACATCCACATCTTTTACTGTGATCTCCCAGTCCCATACTCCCTCGGTCTCCCCGCGGTCTTCTCTTCCCATGGATGCCAGAATGGAATACATATAGAGCATCTGCCAGTCCAGCCGGAGCATACACTCCGTATCTTCATTGCTGACTAGGATCTGTTTACTCACATATTCCTCAGCATCTTCATACCAGCTTCCCTCTTCATCTTCATGTTCGATTTGGTATTCCCGTAATCCGTATACAGTAATGGAACGCTGCAGCATGTACTGGGTCTCATAGTCATACGCTTTCTGCAGCAGGTACAGAAGCGTATCCCGGTCTATCTTCAGGATCCGATAATCGCTCTCCGTCAAAACCACATCATTTTTAATGGCATTTAACATCATGGCATTGGAAACACCACCTGCTGCTGCGCTCGTATTAAGTGATCCAATAAATGCCCCGTCATAATTTCCATCCAGGCCGCCCAGATGTGTGGCCCCATTCATAAAGGCGAAGCAGGCAGCCAGCTGCTCCGTTCCCCAACGGTTTCTCTGGGACGGATGCCGTCTTGCCTCTGTCTCATATATTTTGGTAAGCCATTCCCGTTCATCAATCCCGGGAGAATATGTACTCGTAGCAGATCTTAAACCATTCTTTGTATTATCCTTACTGACGGTTGCTCCATTCCGGATGGCCAGGGACCAAATAGTACCCCGAAGGGCCGGGCTGTACTCTTTTATATTGATGCCATAATTGGATAGCATGCCACGCTGCGCCGGCAGGTAGTAAGCTTCGTAGGCCGTCCGGCTCTGTAGTCCTGCAAATTCATCCGGGTAATTCATGTAAGCGGCGTGCCATGCATTGATCAGGGACGCACGGTTTGAATATAACGGCGGGTTTATCATACTCGGCTTTTTATCCGTTTCCTTCCGGTAGCCACTTTCGATGGAAGACATTTCTATGAAGTGCTGGAACGCTCCATAGTGTGCCTGATTATAGGAAACGCAAAATTTCAAAAAATCCACCAGGGAATACCCGATATCGAACTGGTAGCAGCCATATGCATATCCGCCATCGCTTCCGGCAAGGTTAAACCGTTCCCTTCCGGACTCAAATACCGTCCAGCCGGTCCAAACCGTTCCTCCCGGCACCTGCATGACGATCCCATTATCAGGTCCATACCCGGACGAATCTGCAAAATAAGCATCATCTGAAGAATCATCGGTACTTTCATCAAGCAAATTCAAATATGGCCGGAAAAAGTAAACCTGTCTTGCCGACCGGTAGCCGGTACTTGCCAATGGTTCATATACGGTGCCGTATTTTTCCCCTTTTGCATGGATCACCTGCCCATTTCCCGCATACATCATCATGTGGTTACCAGACGGTCTCCCATACCAGATTACATCTCCAGGCTGAAGATCCGCTTCCTCTATAAACTGTTTGTTTCTGGTCGCAAAATCCTTCCACCCAACCGTTGTCATGCACCACTGAGCTCCCATGATAGCTTTTAAGTCAAAGCCAGCCTCCTGATAACAGCGCGCAACCATGGATGAACAGTCCCAGGATCCCTCCAGGGTTCTCTTTGCCTGGCTGTAAGACCAGTTCAAACGTGACCTCGCTATCGCAACCGCCCGTTCCCCGATTTTATTATAGGATGAGATGTCTCCAAAGGCCCACGAATCATTTCCCGTGTTGAATTCCATATTGAACAGACTCTTCAGTGCATATTTCATGTGGTATACCGATGCAATACCAATTCCAACCGTTCCTAATGCAACAAGCACCACACTGATTATCACAAGCCACTTTAATTTTTTTATCATTCGTCCGAATATCCGTTTTTTCATAACCGTCTCCTACCTCTAACGCGCAGGAACATCACCTCCTGTCCTTCATTTTTCGATCATCGCAAAGCAGATTGTCCTTTCATCCCTGCTTCCATAACTGCAAGTCACCAGTGCAAGCATTTTCTTTTGAATTTCTTCTTCCGGCAATCCTTTCCATGAATTACGGCACCATTCTTTAAAAAGCAGTTCCTTTTCCACCATTTGCGATGATTCAAAATTTTTTGCTGAACAAACGATGGTTCCGATCACGCTGTATCGCTCTTCCCTGTCTGGGAAATATAAATAAATTGATTTGTGGTCATTCAAATAATCCGCATCTGTATACCTGACGATATCTTTAAACATCGTCCCATTGCGCATATGGTGCCCATAGAGAACAACCAGATGCTCCTCTGCCGCAGAGGAATTGGTGCCATCCAACATAATGGCGCCAAATGCCCGCTTCTCACCTTCTGCCGAATGTTTCATATAGTATTCGTTATCACCGGCCCGCCAGCAAATGGGATAATCGATCACTGTTCCAGGGATCTGTATCCAGCCAACAATATCCGGGTTAATACTCTTTAAGGCTTCAAAATCGATCGGTGAAGTATAAGGCACCGTTTCTTCCCTGGTTGGGTCATTCCCCTTACGCTCATTCTCTTCTGATAGGTTTCCTTCATTTCCGGGAAATGCTGCCTGTTTCAAATACTCCTGTTCCATGCGCGCCTCTATATAAGGAGACGATCCCCGGTAAGCACAGATACCTGCTGCCAGGATCAACGACATGGCAACAGTCTTTCTAATCATTGCATAACCCCCTCCAGTCAATCGGCGTACACCGCTTTTCTGTATGAAATGGAACTTTGTATGTTTCCTCTTCCTGATGTTCCCCTGTACGGTATATAAGGAATGGAATATATGGCACCTTGCTTTGTTCCTTCACATACAGATCCATTCGTATCCAAGGCCGTACCGGTCTCTGAAGTGCCTGAAGAAATTCTGAATAATGAAGCATGATATAATCCTGTGTAGAGTTCATTAGAAACGGAACAGACTCAAAAGCATAACCGGTGCCGAATGCTGTCATTGTCGGTGCCACCTTTTTTGCAAGTAAGGCCATACCCATGGCTGCCTGATCCGTGATGTGCTCCTCACTGCCCCACTGGTTATATAAAGTTCCTTCTTTCAGATAACTCCCGTCAGCAAGTTCCTCCCTGTCATTCATCAGCATAATCATAATGGTATTCTCCCTGGCAGCCGGCGGAAGCCGTACATAATCCCTCGCCCGGATAAGGCCGCCCATATCGGAACTCAAATTTTCAATCAGGACCGTAAGCTCACCAACCATAAATACGCATCGGTAAACTGTTCCAATTCCTTCAACATCCTGTTCTTCAAACAGCGGAAGGGCATACACGGATGAAACTTTTACATTTTCCATGGTAATACCCAAATGATAAAGAAAGACTCCAAACTGATCCCGGAAGTATAGCTCCGGGAATAAGTACGGAATTTCCTTTTCAAAATCCTGATGGGAATTGCAGGAGAGGCTCATTCCATTCCTCAGCCCCGCCAACGCATACGAATTATTCTTTCTGATCTGTTCAAACAGATCCATTCTCTTTTTCAGAGCATACTGCCTGCTGTATTCTGTTCTGGATGTTTCCAAATGATTTCTGCAGAAATCCGATATTTCTGCCATACAAGCTAAGATTTCTTTCTCTCCGGCCTGTTCCCGATTACTGCACTGCTCCTTTAAAACATGCAAAAAGAATTCTGCATCTCGATAAAACTGTTTCTTTTCATAGCCAAACGCATCACATTCTTTTACCTTTACCAGGGCCTGTTCCATTTTTTTCAAAGTTACAGAAGCATCCGGATCCTGTTGCCTGCAGATAAAGGACAGAAATGGCAGCAGCGGCTGTTGATAACGTTTTATGGATTCAAATTTTAAAAGATCTGTCTGCTGAAGATCATCCGCAGGATCATTGCTGAAAACAAACATCACATTGATTGCCTGATGCAGGGAGATTTGCCGCATCCGGCGGTTTACCTGTGCATACGCATTGCATTTAAAAAGTAATCCACCATGCGTACTTACCCGCTCTGTTCCCATATCAATCTCTATACAAAGTGGACGTTCTTCTAAGTGATCCGTGCATCGGTATGACAATTTTAGATCTGCAAAAATATCTCCACGCTTCTTCGCCTGGCCACCATACTCCCGCATCATTTCAACTGAATACGGAACTTCAAACTCCAGCTGCGTCCATTTCTCTCTATAATCAGAGAGTACCATTTTCAGCGCCGCTGCGATCTCTGCTTCCTTATGCGGGGATAATTCCATATTTGTCCTGCCTGCAGCATACGTATCCAGAACCGAAACCATGTTTTGAACGGTTTCTCCTTGGAAATATTCGTTTATCAATTCGTAAAGATGCTTCTTTCCAGCCTGAGTAATGGAATACAGCCCTTTCTTCCGCGCTCCCCTTTGTTCCTGCATTTTTATCCAGCCCCGTTCAATGCACGTTTTGACCGTCCGCTGCCCCATACTTCCAGTTTCCTGAATGCACGGATCAATATGCTGAATCAGGAATAGAATCATCTTCCGCCTGAGGCGCTTATATTTTAAAAGCAGAGCCAGAATTAAAATCACCCTTGCATCTGTCCGGCCGGGCCTGGAACTTGCAAATACACTGTTTTTTAAAATCTCATCGTAAATCATTCGAAGATGTAACATGTACCACCTCATCTACTCTCATTTGTTTCTAATTTTTTCTCATACATATTTCATGGTGCCTGGCTTCTGGGTTTTTCAGCTCTAAAAATATCCTTTATATGTATTCCTTTTTATGGGTTTAAAAACATTATTTCAGGCATTTTATAGGTTTTTCTTCCTGTATAAGCTCCATGTGCATGGCGCAGTTTCTTCTGTCGTACATGGCACAACATAGTTATGCCATGCACGGGCCGCTGCGTTTCACACCTGGGTTATGCCACGCACATGGCACAAAATCCGCCCTATATCTTTTAAATCCAGTATCGTTTTATCACTGGCATCCTGCATCCGCTTTCAGACAGCAAATGCGCATACCGGCTCATTAATATCTGATCCATTTCATCAATGATATGACGGTTTCTGGTATCAACTATCAACGAAAAACTGCTTGTATTCAGCGCCACCAACTTTGCATTAGAACGTATAAAAATCGGTCCTGTTAATGCCTGCACAATGGTATATCTTGTTATCAGAAGTATGTCTTGTGGTGCATTTTGTGGGATCAAATCCGGAGAAATTTCGTAACACATAAAGGTCTGATCCTTCTTCTTTTCTTCTAAATCAAATGGCGAAAACTCGCATGACAGGAAGGTCTTTCGGCACAAAAAATCTCCATTCTGACATTCGCGTGATGTGCCAAAAGCATATTCTACATTCACATAATGTCGGTACAGCTTTCTTATATCTTCCGATAACAGCAGAGGTTCTTTGCTTGTGACATAGCGCTTATATAGTGCTGTCACGGAATACACATTACTGTTATCGGGAGCAGTTTCTTTCACTATATCTGCCATTGGCTGCAACTGGTCTGTCCCCTGGACAGCATTATAAAGAGCCGATAACGAATAAACTTTTACCTTTGGTCGGATATATCCAAGTCCGTTCATGGAAAGGATACGCCACACAAGGTATACCGAATATGTATAAATTGGCCGCCGGATCACATGAAGCAGATACTCAAACACAAGTGGTTTAATCATCTTTTTGTTCAGAAAATAGGCACATCTTCGTGACGCAACCGTTATGAATAACCCTTCCTGCCTTCCCCGCTTCGCATAATCCATGGTCAGCCATTCTTCCAAAGATACTACGGCGCAAAACGGCAAAAAGTCTTCACTGTGTATGTCTATCATATCCCCGTCTTCCACAATCAGCGCGCCTTCATCTGTCATAAATACCACCGAAACCTTTTGAGGTTTCACTATTTGCGCTGTATTTTTATCCGATCCTGCTTCTGTCCCGCTCTCTGATGCCTGACTTGTATGGTCAGAACCTGGCAAAGAATCCAGCATATGTTCCGCATTTTCTGGCATAGTTTCTGCTGTTTTCAGTAACTTCATTGGAACTTTTTCTCCTGGAAATGTCTGCTTTTCTTGGATTTCCAAATGCGCCTGAGAATTATTTTTTACCAAATCCAACGGCAATTTATGATGATTTTTTTGAACGTCTGGAGCGGATTTACTGGAATTTTCCGGGCAATTTGGTCCCGAAGTTTTCTCTTCTTTCTTCGCTTCATGCCCTAAAAAGCCTGCACTCATACTCGCCTGACTCATCAGTTCCTCCAGTGATAAAGTCGGCCTGTCTCTGTATGTGGGAACCAATATTTTCTTTTTATGAGCAGATTGTGCTTCTTCAGGACATAGCTGTTTATCATCTTTCCGACCAAATTCCACCGCTACTGACGTAAAAAACAGATAGGGAATTTCATCATATATACAGATATCTTCAAAGAATTGCTGTCGTTCACGCCCCTGATAAGCAGGTGCAGCACGAAGTTTTTTCAGACAATCCTCATACCTTTTTGCTGAACATACCTCATTCTCTATTAAAATGGCATCCAGTAAATTCCGCAGAATTTTCCTGGCGGCAAAGGCATGTTGCTCTGGCAGTATTCCCCCATTTTCATTTAATATATGATCCAGCAGCTTTTCTTTGTCATATAGGAATGAAGCAGAGGTACGCTTCCTGACATCTTTGAACGCTTTATATAATTGTTCTCCGACCGGTAATACATACCCTCTTATGTGCCCCATCTGTTCTAAAATGATGCAAACCTGCATGTGAAATACATTTTTCCGTATCATTGAAACAGTCGGATTATGAAACATATAGCGCAGCACCTGCAGTTCCGCGTTAAGCTGACAATTGCAAAAATCTTTCGAGAATTCACATATTTTGCAAAAATCTACTTCCTGACATTCCGGTTCAAAGTGAAAGTTTGTATCCACTTCTTCGCAATGAAATGACAGTTCCCCATATGTCTGGTATAAATCAGAAATGTAGGCTACTTTTGGCTTTGTGTCTACTATTTTCATATTCTTTAACTCTTCAAACACATAATCACACTGCTCCTTCGTGTATCCGCATGAAGCGCATTTCTGAATTACATAGATATTTTTTAGTGCATGATCTGCTATCCACGCCACCTTAAACAGGCATGGGCATCCTTTGATGTAGTGCATTTATTTTCCTTCCTGCTGCATTCTTAAAACACATAATACTTTGGAATTTTGTCACATCCTGGTACCGGGTAATATGGCTTGATCACATGCTTCCCCTTCCACATCAATTCACTCACCTCTGCCAGTTCCTCCTCTTTTCCACCAATCAGACCATATTCATTCAGATAAAAGAGGGTGAAGCTTGCAAATTCAAGGACACGTTTTGCATCCTGCTTTCCTGCAGTTGAGGTCTTCGTAATTTTGTCATAATGTCCCTTCTTATATGGAATAATTTCTTTCACCTGAACAAACCCGGTAATGCAGCAGACCATACGGTCACTACGGTATACGGCAGAAGAGATCTTCTCCCACTTCACACGTGGAAGTGAAATATTAAAATTCCCATAATCATTCTCACAGATCAAATATATCTGAGCACCATACTGATCGCTGATTTTACGCACCTTTCCACAAAAGAATGCAGTTTCTCCAATCTTTGTCCTACGGGTAAGTACAAGTGAACTGTTGATTAAGATCAGCGCACCATCTGGGTCCTCATACTGATATAAGCCATACTCATACTCCATCTGGGAAAGCACAGCATCCGCCGTCATTTGCCCCGCCTGTGCACACAATTCGAATGCTCTGGCTGCAATGATCGCGTTTAGAGCTGTTAGATCAAATCGCTTCCACTCGTACAGATTGAGCACTTCTCCAGAGTATATGCCGGCTTCCTTTCTGGCCCCTTTTTTGCACTTAAAGGCAACCGGTATGGAAAATCCACGCCCATAGATAAACGGAATGACACCGGCGGCTTTTGAATACTTAGCAAGCTGCCGAACGTATTCTACGCATGCTGCTGCGTGTCTGCCGCATAAAAACTGAAGTTCCATATTTTCATTGATAGTCACTTCCGTCTCATCCCCTCTGCAGCAACACTGAAACACTTTTCCTGTTTCTAATGCTCTTTTGATCCTGGAGCGAAGCGCTAAATGATATAATACTGTTGGATATAAATAGCGCACTTCTTCGTTTCCGTCTAATTTCAATACTAAAAAACCGATTTTCTGCTTCAATACAGCCTCCTTAAATTCTTCTTTTTAAGAAAACTGCGTATGGCTGTGACACCACACGCAGCTAGATCTACCTTCTTCTGCCGCGTTTCGGACCGCGATGCCACCGCCTTGAAACATGCTCCGGCTCTTCGGTATCTTTGGTTCTGCACCTTGCAGCAAGGTATAATATGATTGCGACAAACAATAGGAAAAATACAACCGCCGTAATGTACGGATGCTTTTTTACAGTTTCTGCTATCTTTTTCAGAAACTTCATCATCTCTTCCCATAGGTTTTTAAGCCAATCCCAACGATTAGATCCCGATGATTTTGATGTGCTTTCCGGCATAACAGAGGCATCCTTCGGCAGCAGTTCATACTGTGCCCGGATCTGATACCCCTCTTCTTCTGGCAAGGTGATCACATCTTCATACGAAATTTCCAGATCATAAACCAGCTTTTTCCCATAAGCAACTGCATTCCGATACAGGATCCCATTCTGCTCATACATGTTACCGACCCAGGCCGTATGATCGATCTGGTATGCGTCATTCGGCACCCCGATCAACTTTAATAAAAGCCCTTCATTGCCGGCAAACGGATCCGCGGTCTGATTGAGTGATATCACCTCGTTTCCAATCTGAAATAGTCCTGAGTCCGCATGTTCCACGACAATATCAAACGTAAAGGAATCTTCCCAGCGTTCATTTACTCGCTCTGTCTCTTTGATCGGTAATGTATATTCTGTTACCGTTCGAAACGGATTATCTGCAATTTCCACCTTATAGGTTTCCGGGATCTCGTCGATCCCTTCATAATCTTTCAGCAGTAACGTATCCCGGATGTGCTTCTTCCTTCCTGAAAGAGACTGTTCCTGCACCTCATAATTTACTAACCGATAAGTACCACCGCCTTCCACATGCTCTTCCTCAGGCAGATATTGGTCCTGATCCGCATCCTTGGGAAAGACCTGCGAATAATATACATAACTTCCGTCGGTCTCTCCCGGACCATAATATGGCTGCTCTCCAAATACTTCTTCCACGGTGGTAATCGCATCATCTGCGCCGTTAACCTGCTTTTCTGCCTCAGAAGGCACCGCTGCATTCACAGCCTCTGCAATACTCTGCGTTTGGTTTTCTGATACCTGACTCGCCATGGTTTTCCCGGCGGGACTGGCAAATACCAGTACCGCCGTAAACATCAGGGCGCTAAAATATCTACGCCTCATCATCTTTTTTCTTTCCTTTCCTTCGTCCGATAAGCACCAGTCCCCCTGCGCCTATCGCAAAGATGGTTGCCAGTACATACCATTTGAATGAATCTGTAGTATCTCCTGCCTTCGGTTGCTTCAACCAGTCTGGAACACCCAATCCATAGGATCCGCTACTTCCATTCGTGCTCTCATAATGCGCATAGATCCGCCCGATACCAACCTTTTTATCAGTTTTTTCATTATAAAGTGTTGTTTCCCCAGCGATGGTTCCGTCATATGAAACAAGGAACTGCCATGGTGCTTCAGACCGCTCATATCCGTTTGCCGGTTCGATCTCCACGATACGGTAAGTCCCTGCCTTACCGGCCAGAATCTTGCACACTCCTGTTTCATCCGTTCTGCCATGAAATACCACCTGGCCGTCCGGATCAATCACCTGAAGCAGTGTGTCTGAAACCGCTGTGCCGTCTTCTGAATCTTTCTTTTCAAGTATCACCTCCACATTTGGATAATCATACAAGGTCCTATTTTCTGGATTGGTTACTTTACCATCTTTAATATACAGATACTGTACGGAAGAGTTCAGATAATATCCAGCCGGTGCCTCTGTTTCCTGATATGTATAGGTTCCATCTACCGGCATAGCAAATGTCAGATATCCGCTCTCATCCGTAATGCCTTTTAAATACAGGCTTCCATCTGAAGTGTAAACAGTAAGCTTTGCTCCGGCCACGCCGATCTGGTTTACTGGATCGTACTTGCGAATGGATAACTGGCGTTTTCCCGGAGTAGTGCCACCTCCGCCGCCACCGCCACTGATCGCATAATTCACGAATCGGATTTCTTTTGTTTCCTGACCCAGTGGCATAATAAACTCCTGATCCTCAGATACCCGGTATCCGCCAGGGGCTGATACTTCATGAATGACATAGGTTTCTCCTGCTTTCAATACACCATCAATCCGGTAAACCGTACCGTCTGGTACGAAATCAACCAGTACATTTCCGTTCAGATCCTTAATCTGTATCTGGCCGCCACTAAGAAGCGTGCCGTTTGGATTTACCTTGCCAAATTCTACATGGGTTACATCATCAAACATTTCCACCATATCGACGCTGCCATCTTTGGATACCGTAAATTCAATGTTCTCCGCAACCGAATAGCCATCTGCCGGTCGGATCTCAATAAGTGTATAAGTTTCTCCGGCAATCAGTTTTGCTTCGATTTCGTGCGGTGTCGTCGAAGATGTCCACTCATCAACCACCTTTCCATTCTTATCTTTTATCACCAGATGACAGCCCGGAAGTTCTTTACTTCCCGCAATCTCCTGTTTGGAAATCACAACATGCGTCGGCTTGTCTTCCATTTTGACCTGATCGACCGTTCCGTCATGGCTTACTTTAAACGGAATATCTTCCGCATAGGCCCAACCGTCTGCCGGACGAATCTCCCGCAGTGTATATTCCTCATCTGCGATCAGCTTCTCCTTAATTTCATGCGGCTGATCGGTAGAAACCCACTCATCTACCACATTTCCATTCTTATCAATGACCTGCAGCGTACAGCCTGGCAGCTCTTCACTTCCCGTAATCTCCTGTTTTGAAATTACAACATGCGTCGGTTTGTCTTTCATTTTGACCTGATCGACCGTTCCGTCATGGCTTACTTTAAACGGCACATCGTCCGCATAGGCCCAACCGTCTGCCGGACGAACCTCTCGCAGCACATAACTCTCATCAACTACCAATTTTGCAACGATTTCATGCGGCTGGTCCGTAGAGATCCACTCTTCTACTACGTTTCCGTCCTTATCTACGACCTGAAGCAGCGCACCCGGAAGTTCCTCACTGTTTGTGATCTTCTTTTTAGATAACACGATGTGAGTAGGCTTATCTACCATGATCACCCGGTCCACTGTACCATCCTCATTTACGGTAAAGATAACATCTTCCGCATAGGAATATCCAGGTGCCGGGCTTTTTTCAACCAGTCTATAGGTCTTTCCCGGTTCCAGGAATTCTTCAAGGCTTTCCGCTACGTCAGAGCTGGTCCAGCTGTGGATCAGGTTATTCTCCTCATCGTATAATTCCATTTCACAGCCAGGAAGCTCTTTACCACCGCCAATTTCTGTCTTTGAGATCATAACTTTGGTTTTCCGGTCCGCGGCTGCAATGCCCTCAACATTCACAGACTGGCCCAGAATTGTACTGATCTTATTTGTCGGAAGGCTGTCCCCATTTGCGAATACGGTTTCTTCCGTAAGCACATAGGTTTCTCCCTGCTTAAATATCGTGCGTTTCGCCGTATCCTCAATATTTCTGGTAAATCTGGCTCCGTTTCCGTGAGTTACATCCACACTTCCGGATGTCATTTTCTCCGTATGGTGCAGGCCATTCTCGATCTTTTCAATCTCATAGGTCACATTTTTATAGTAACCAGGATCGATCTTGACATATTCATTACCAGAGAGGCTGATGGTATCGCCACTCTTTATCATGCCGGTCCTGCTGCCGCTGTATGAATAGGTCCCTGGAAGTTCCCTTCCTGTCGATGCGTCATAGAGTTTTACCCTAAATGATGTTTTCTGATCTTTATACCGCTCCTTTCCAGATCCCGTAAGTTCGTTGAACAATACTACTTTTCCATAGGTTAATACCGGCACTGTCTTCTGGGTTTCCCTTACAATTCCGTTATATTCTGCTTTCGTCTCAATCGTAGATGCCTCACCACTTGCCTGTGTTGTAAAAGCAGCGTATGCAGCTTCACCCGACGCCACGCTCTCAAAATGGAATACCAGTTTTTCTCCGTCGAAAGTTCCTGTTCCCGGATCAATAATGCTTGTATCTGCATCGACAGTCACGGTTAATACCATATCCGCCGTTTTATGATCCGTATTGATCATGCGGATTCTTTCAAAAATTGCCTGGTCCGGCGCTAATGCACTGGCACCATCCGCAGACAGTCTGGTTATTACCAGATCATCTTTCTGCAGAGGATTTTTCATCTGCTTTTCCTGATTATCCGCATCTGGAATAAACGCGGTAATCTTGGTTCCGTCCGCATAAGATAAGGTCACATTTACATGGTCAATTTCTCTGGTTGGAATTTTAATCTCTCCATTTTCATCAAACCAGAATGTTTTGGTAAACCGATCCGTCACAAGAACCGTTCCGTCGGAATATCTGCAGTACTCTGTGATGGTATAGGCCGCTCCTTCTGACACAGAAGCGAACGGCTTTCTTATCACATGTTCCTCACCAGCACCGATCCAGCTTTCTATCAGATCTTTGTTTGCGTCCGTCAGCTCATAGTATATCTGGCTCACATAACGGCCCTTCAGTTTTACCTGCTCAATGCTTTTGGTATCACGATTGATCGTATCCAATTCATAATCATTCTTTGATACCCGCTGGATTTCAATACTCTCCATCTGGTTAGAAAGGCCCTGGATACTCCTTCCATCACTGGATACCGTAAACAGTACCGGCTTCATCAGATTCCACCCATTCGGCGCAGCATCTTCCACCAGGATATAGGTATGCCCTGCGATAAGTCCAATAATCTCATGCCTCTTCTCCGATTTTCTGGTGGTCCAGGTCGTAAACGGTGCATCTTTATCATATACAGGTTGATCGTGTTCATCTTTTCCTGTCACTTCATAAATGGAAAGAATTGCCCCATCTATAAAAGCACCATCTGTATTGTCATCCCCTAAAGCATCGAAGTCCTGCTTACTAAAATACAGCCTGGTTTTCTGATCCTTTACGCTCTCTTGATGAATTACTACCGTCTCATGGGCAAAGCTCTGGCCGTCACTCTGTTTCGGCTCAAACTGCCAGGTGATGATTTCCGGATTTACACTATAACCCTCCGGCGCTGCGATCTCCTGTAACGTGTAGGTATATGGAATGATGCTTCCATCTGGCCGCATCTCACCAACAGGAAGATCCTGCACGGTAATGACTGGCTCTGTTCCATAGATCATGTTTGTGGTGACCGGCTCATTCAGATCATTTTCTTTATACGCTTTGATCTCAAATGTCGCTCCGGCAAGTCCCTGGCCGTCTTCTCCAGTCTTGGTGATAGAAAGCGCACCTTTCACCGCTTCATTGACTGCCCGAATCGTCTGTACCGAATTATCCAGATGATACTCAAATCGTACCGGCTCTGCTAAGGTATAATAATCCGGTGCTGACAGTTCCACTAAATAATAGATGCCTTCTGCCAGGCCCGTCTCGATGTGAAGCCTTAAATCTCCTACCTGATATCCTTCCGGGATCCTGCTATTTATTTTATCTGTCACTGTATAAATGCCATCTGCTCCGGTTACCCACTGGCTGACCAGATACTCCTCAGACTGGTTCAGATTTCCGGATGAATCTGCTCTATACAGGGCCATGGTAGCACCAGCCAGTTCCCCGGTCACACCAACAGCAGATTTAGAAAGCCAAATCTGCCCCTCCAGATCTTCGATGTGATGCTGCTGGATCTCCTTCCGGTTCTCCACTACGATCACCTGGGCATCTACTTTTAAAAATCCATCGGGTGCCTTGTTTTCTACAAGGACATACTTTTCCCCTGCAGGCAGGCCATTGATCCTTCTGGTACCTCTGTCCGTAAGGTAGGTATCCGCGTAAGCATTTATATGCTCCAATTTCTGATAATCAAACTGGTAATCAAAGACGGTTTCCGGCAGGTTGCCAGATACTGCTACGCGTATAGTCTCCCCGTCGCTTGTAATCATGGTAAGGAGTGCTTTCGTTGCAAATCGGTCGTGACTTCCTCCGGCGCTTGTCGCATCCATTACCGTCTTAGCTGTGATGGTTGCAGATTTTTCCTGTCCATTCTCCTTCCAGCCAAACAGTGAAAGATCCACACCATAGGACGCATACGCTTTTTCAAATGCATCGCGGAAATTCTGATAATCCTCAACAGTGCCGCTCTTAAATGATGCCAAAACACGAGCATCATATACCGGCGTGCCATCCGCATCGTAAATAATCTTCCCTTCTGCATTGACCACTGCCTGATGAAGGCTAAATTCCGCTCCAGACAGCTGGACTTTCTCTCCGTGCTCATCCGTAAAGAATTTTTCAATCTCAACCTTTGTGGTATCATTTTTCATGCAGACGGTTTCAACTTCTGACTGATCTCCAACTGTAATTTCCACCGGATCTGCTGTTACAAATCCTTCCGGCGTTTCAATCTCTTCCAGCAAATAATCTCCCGCCGGGATCCGCTCGAAATAGGCCGGTTCATTTCCACTGATCCATTCCGCGGTATTCCATACCGGGTTGGAAGCGGTACTGTTTGTATCTTCCCAAACCAGCGGAGTATTCTGCGTTTTTACCAGATAATATCCCTTCGGATATTTCTCCGTATCCGCACTATATACCCGTCTGGCCGGATACAGCGCCAGTTTTGCTCCAGAAACAGAACTGTATGTATAGGAAGCAATATCACCAGTCACCACCTCGCGCTCATACGGTTTCTCTCCCGTTTCCGGATGTTCATGGTCCATATCCAGAACCGGCATTTTGGCATCCTGCGGCGCATGGATCTTACTAATTTCAATCTTTGTGGTCCGATCAACCATCTGAACATGCTGAAGCTCTCCCGTCTCCGCTACAGAAATGCCACTAGGTAGCCCCTTTACATAGCCCTCCGGTGCCTTTAACTCCTCCAAAATATAGGTTCCGCTCGGAAGGCGTTTTAAAACATCTGCCTGGCCGTCCATTTGGAACGTGTCGAATGGATCATTTGGAGTCTTGTCGGAGCTGAGCCAGGTATTTTCAAGGATATATCCCTCACCCAGCCTGTGATACAGATTTTTCCTGTTCGGAGACTCTTCATCCCAAGAAGAATCATACAATTCATCGTGTTCATTGATGCGGTATGCATTCTGATTATATTCTTCCAGATGATCTGAATCCTGATGTCTGACAAACTCCCCATTCCGATCATAAAGATCTTCTCCTTTTTTGTAGGTTTCCGAACTTCTCTGGTAATATAAGACCAAACCATGATCATCATAGACCGGATTGAGTTCATTTAAGAAATCACCATTATTATCATTCACCAGGACAGAACCGTTCATATCCTGTTTAAAACGGTTCTGCTCAATGCTGCTCTCTTCGTGTGATTGCTCTCCATTTCCTTTCCAGGTTCCAGTAATATGGCCAGACTCCGCATGGGTATACGACGGTTTATCCGCATCCGGTATCTCCGCGGTGGAATTATTTACCACATCCAGCGTTTCATTCTCTGCATAGCCGTCCTTATTTTCGCCCACCGTAGCAATACGGGAAGTCGTGATCTTGTCACGGGCAATCACATTTCTAAATTCATCTTTCCTTACATTGACTGGCCATACCAAAGTTCTTACCGTTCCGTCTTCACGGCATTCTTCGATATATGCCATTCCTGTTGCCGAATCAACCATAGCATCGCGGTACCCGTCTTTATCCAGATGATAGATTTTGGTTCCTGCTTCCACTTCCAGCTGCTTATCATTCTTGCGGTATTTTACTTTTGTAAAATCACCCTCTGTAATCTCTAAATACGGAACTCCATCCTTAAAGACAAACATCGAATGATCGCTGTCACTCTTTGCAAAATTTCTGCGGTCCCGCTCCGCCTCTTCCACAGGCGTCAGTTTGTGCGTTCTGTCATACACATAGGTAATGAACTGTCCGTCAATATATCGCTCCTGATATGGATCCAGTCCATCCAGGTCATAATATAAAATATCTGTATCCGGCCGCTGTAACGTAACCGCAGACCATACTCCGCCGGTAGCTGAAATAGAGTTTCCGTCCTTGTCAATGCCGGCCGGGAAAGTTACTTCCAGTTCTTTGCCTGCTTCATCCTTTTCACGGACAAACTCTACCTTTTCTCCGGCATATCCCTGTTCGATATACATTCTGGTGATATTGTTCGTGAGGTTTCTTTCGATCTTCAGTCCTTTATAAGCCTCATCTCCCTCAAATCCCGAACGCTCCACCGGGATTGCATCAAACAATGTCATCAATGCTCCTGCTACGTAGCCATTTTCATCATCTGCAGTTTCAAGAGTCCTGGTAACATACCCATAGCCCGCAAATGTTCCGTGGGAATAGACGATTTCCACCTGTTCTCCTGCTGCCTTACGCTCCTCTAAATACTCCAAGGTCCCTTTCTGCCATGCATATCCTAAATATTTTCCGTCCCGGTACGCATAAACCAGATCCGGATTTTTTCCGATCTCACTGTATTTTCCATCCACACGGCCAGAAATCTTGTAGCTGACCGTCTTATCTGCCGTCGTATTGGCCTTTTCAACATAGGACTCTTTTACCTTTTCAACCTCCAGCCGGATCGGAGTATTCTCCACATAGACCTGCGCCACGTTTACCTTGTCCTCCGGCTTATTGGCATTAGTTGTCTGGTGGTCCGCATCATCCTCATAAACGACTGCTAAGACCCGATCATCTTTTGCCCCTTCCTTATAATAAGTAATCTTGTCACTGTAAACCTCGATCGCGATTGGCTTGCTCCGCGCGTATCCGGTCGGCGGATCCACCTCCGCCAGAACATAAACACCCGCACCTAAAGGCTGCGGAAGTTCCAAATAGCCTACATTCTGGTTCTGATAAGAAGATCCCGTATCTGTCATCTCATCCCGCATCAGGCCGTCCCTGGTTGTTGAATAAGTTTTAAAGGCTACGGTCTTATTCCCGTATTCGTCCCCTAGAACAATCTGCTCATCCTCATTGCAGATTGGTGTGCCCTCAGGTACGCTTCCACTATACAGATCACCAATGCCATTCTCTTTACCAGTGATACGGTCAATCCACCTTGCAAACCGGCCTTTCGCAATCGGCCGGATGTCAGTAGCCCCCATTGCCGTTAAAAATTCTTTTGTTCCGGTAAACTGCGTGGGTTCTGTCGTAAATTTTACTGTTCCCTGACCACTCTCACTGTCATCACGGGATGCCGCATATAGGTTGAAAAGTGCACCGTCATGAAGGATATTCTCATGGGTTTCTGAATCAATTTTTTCAATTCTAAGCTTTGCCGTAAAGAAACGGTTCACAAACTTATCATAAGCAAATCCGCGATACGTTGCCTTGCCCCCAGCATCTGGTTCTTCATCCGCTACCTCTGCCTGTTCATCAGAGGACGCAACCACGCTGTATGGAACCAGCATG
Organism: Ventrimonas faecis; assembly: GCF_040096075.1. Classification (NCBI taxonomy): domain Bacteria; kingdom Bacillati; phylum Bacillota; class Clostridia; order Lachnospirales; family Lachnospiraceae; genus Ventrimonas; species Ventrimonas faecis. The sequence goes on along the minus strand of NZ_JBBMFJ010000012.1, from coordinate 57,756 downwards.
GCAGCATATTTCCCATCGTAAGCCGTCTGCATTCCCGCCATTGTCGCAACATGATCCCGGTACTGAATTCCCAGCCGGTTATCAGCCGTTATCTCTGCGTCCGGATATGGAACATCATCAGAAAGTCCCGCATCTTCAGACAGGGAACTATACCGGTAATTTTCTGAAATCCCTTTTCTACCGCTCTGTCCCTCCGTCAGGTAATAGGTCACTTCGGCAGCAGAACGGTCGTTCTCCGGGTTATAATAGTTTTTCAGTGGCCTCCATGTGCTTTGCGTCAACGCAAAATAGTTTCCGGCCTCTGCACGAACCCCATTTGTGATCTCATTCAAATCAAGGCCATACTTATAAACTTCAAAATCCCCATGATGATTATGAGCCTGGATTTTATGGTCTTCCTCACCAAATCGGATCTGATATTTCTGCTCCAACTGCTGCATGGAATCGGCCCGATCATAATTATAGAAAGAATTGAATGTTTCCGGAGTCTCCTGTGATGCATCATAAGATGCATACACACTCGGCAATGTTACTTCCCTTGGCTGATCAATCTGATAGTGTCGGTTTTTAAAATCATTCAGTTCATCAACATGAGGTTGCTGCTCTGCCACCACATAGGTTCCGTAGGGTAAATATTTCGATAACCCATAGGCATATCCACTGTCCTTTGAAAGATCTGCATCTCCATAAATCGTATTGGCAGACAGTGTTGTTGTATCATGATCGCTGCCTCCATTTGCCTCGCTATCCCAGTGAATTGCATAAAGCTCATCAAGATCATACGCAAAGAACGGCTTCAAATAGTTTTCTGCCTTTATAATCGCCTGACGAAGTGCCAGATCATAGGTTTCTTCACTGTATGCCGTTGCTCCGGCACTGGCCTCCTTCTCTCCAGTACCTTCTCCTACCTCATGCACAAGTTTCTTTACTTCATCATCCAGATACCAGCTGATTGCAAACTGACGCACCCGGTCAGATACCCGGGCATTATCCAACTGCTCTCCAGTACGATTAATGAGATTTCCGATTGGCTTATAACTTGTATAAGTCGGAGCATTATCATCCCATTTATCTCCATTTGCAACACTGATTGCATCAAAAAACTTCGCATAATTATAGCCTGCAACCGTTCTTGTGCTGTCTCCGTCCTCAACCAGATAGTCTGCCGTTTCCAACAGTCTTGTATAACCTGTATTTGCCTCATCATTGATCAGGCCATTATGGTAATCATAAAGAGCCATATTGGCGATCGCTGCATCATTGGAATTTTTAAACAGCGGGTCTGTCTGATGAGGAACCTTGGTATAGATCTTGTTGACCAGCATCGGAAATGCTTTATTTGCGGCAAGCTGCTCAGCCTCCGTCCGGTCAGTTCCCATACGGTCCTGCCATACAATTTCACCATTCTCATTCCGGTACAAAGCTTCCAGATTTGACTTCAAATAGGTTTTGAAACGAAAATTATCGAGCTTTTTCGCCGAATGATCCGATGCTCCATTCCCTGCATGATTACCAAATAAGCGACTCCACCAGTCCTCATGGACCTCACTGTAGGAGTTCGTATTGCGGTAACTCTTCTCATCAATCGTTTTTGTAACCTTGATCTGCTGGCTGATGATCCTCTCTTCTACGCCGATAGGCAGCTTTCTGGTATTGGTTCCAGGCTGTTCTGTACCATCCTGGAAAACATAATCCTGTCCCGGGTAATCAAGCGCCACCGATTGTACATAGGAATTTTCATGGCCTACTAAAAGGCTGCGATAATCCAGATATGCCTTAACACTTGCCCCTTTAGCCAGATAATAGGAAGCGCCGCCGACCTGGGTGCCTGCAAGTTCTCCTGATACCCCGAAATCTGCACAATCCTGCTCAGTCAGTGAAACGAACCGGGCCGGAAGTTTCAGCGTATACTCATAACGTGTTGCTGCCTCGTCATTATGTTCAGTTCCATAGCCATCCGTATAGCTACCATTTTGGTGGGCGATCCAGACATTATCTTCTTTTGTGAAAGAGATCTCCGTCCACTTGCATTCATTTACTTCTACGGAAATTTTCTCTGTCCGCTCCACATAGGTTACTTTCGGAATTTTATTGCCATTTTGATCAAGCGGAGTTTCTCCCGTCTGGTAAAATTCTGTTTCTGTTACGACACCATTCACGATATCCCCATTCTGATCTGCCTGTACGGCCGGGGAAAGGATAGCATTAACAGTACCGTCCTCATTCTCGGAGAAATTTTTCATTTCACCGCGGGGATCATAAAGTGCATCCTCGCTGTATGCAACATAAATGGCCCTTGGCCGCAGGCTGTGGTCTGCAGGCATACTTGCTACCCGGTAAAATATCACATTCCCTGAAGAACTGTCCGCCGGAACATAAAAGAGCATCGGATAATTGGTCCGGTTTGCATATAAACCTACCGTCCAGCTGTCCGCATTTTCTTTGATATAGTCCACTCCTCCGTAATTGTAATAATCATGGGTATTGTAATAATCCAGGATTGAAACAATCAGTGAAGATAATGTAACTGCCTCTCCGTCTGTTCCTTCCTTATTGATCGTCAATGTTACAATAGGAGAACCACATACCGTTTTATCAGCTGCGCTTCCGGCGCTGACGCCGGATATACCATAGGTATCTGTCTCACCTTCCCATACACCGCGGTCAAATACCAGCTCATCCATGCTTGAATAAGCCGTAACTCCTCCCCTTTTATAGTTTGGTGAGCTTTTTCCATTTGCGCGCAGCGCCTGCTCCACCTTGATTTTAAGCAGCGCCAAGTCTTCATCCACATCTGGTACAGATGCGAGTCTTAAAAGAAGATCATCATCGGACATTCCTGGCACAGATGCCAGGATCACATCCGTAACCTTCGCAGGATCCAAACCTTTTCGGGTCACACGGATTACATTTTTCGCAGTAAAATTCACGTTGGTCGTTTTGGTTTTCATGGATCCGTCCGGATTGTATTTCGGATATTGATGATCATTTTCCACTACTACATACTCTGGCTGTCCAAAGATATTTTTAACCGGCACTTCATCATAAATACCGGTACCGGCCTCTACCTCTTTCGTCGTAGAAATACTGTCCTTCCGGTAAAGTTTTGCTCCCTCCGGCAGATTTCGAAATACAAGATCAAATCCAGAATCCCCTGTTTTTTCACTTTCAGCCGTAAAGAACAGCTGATTGTAATCCGGATCGTCTACCTCTCCGGTCGGTTCATCACTGATCTGCTCCTCCGCGGTAAGGATCCCCACAATGCCAGCATAACCGGTCAAATCTCCTGGAACCCCTGCATTTACGTCCTGTCCCAGATTGGTTTGCTGCTGCATTCTGTTTCCGATCGATAATTCGTATCCCTCAGAGCGGGTCAATTCCTTTACATAATAATCCCCCAGAATAAGCGGCCTTCCAATCCAGCAGTTTCCATTTGCCAGCTTATAGTCTGGATAGGTTCTTACCACATCTGCGTCTGCCGTATACTCATCGTATGTTTCCGCATGATCATAGAGATTTTGCGGAGATGCTGCATTCCAGCCCTGGCCGCGATCCACGATCTCACCCTCTTCATAGTCATAGATCATTCCTGGGGCTTCCGTAAAGGCCATAAACGAAGCATCGCCGTTTTTATCCGTTGTCGTGACTGTCACCAGATCATTTGCCATATAAACGGTTCCCGTTTTCCCGTCCGGATGAATGATATCCGCTGCAGCAAACAGGCCGTACACCGCTCCTTCTAAAGTGGCGTCTCCCTGAGCATCTCCATAGGAATCATATGCGTCGTTTGCCCCATTTTCCAGATCCAAATCCCTCTTATTGATATGGATTTCGCCCTCCGTCCGGTGGTCATAGATACGCCACATATTTCCGCAGCCATCTTCATCATTGCAGTGACTGAAATTGTCCGCCGGGCCTGGTGTAATAAGTACGCCCACACTCGGTGAACCTTTTGCCGTGCTGTAGGCACTTTCAAACAATTCTTTACCAGATCCTGAAAGCTGCGCATAAAGGGAAATGTCCGGTTCATCACTTCCGGATACAGTCAAATCACCCTCATTCCTCTGCTTTGTAAATTCCACATACGCCACATAGGTCGCATTGGAATCTGACGCAAGATCTACCTTCCTGCCGCCAAGAGCCTCTATCTCACTGATCCGTTCTTCATCCTCGATAAATTCCTGTTCATCTTCAATATCGTCATCAAGGAATTCTTCTGAATCAATGTCTGCCAATTCTTCTTTTGATGGATTTTCCTCATTTTTTAAATCACGATTATCTTTTACAACATCCTGAATTGGCGTTTCTTCTTTAGACGGTCTGCTTTCCTCTTCATCAGAAATATCCTCAGAATCATCGTCCTTTGTTTCCCTGGCAGAAACCGACTCTTTTTCTATATCACTGCCTGCAGCATTCTCTGTTGTCTCTGCGTAAACAGTCATAATACCGAAAATTTTTTGAATGCCTTTTTCAATCCAGCCGGAAAATACCTTTCCTTCAAAGGTTTCCAATCTCGCAGACACGTCTCCCACCGCGCTGTCCGGCTCTTTAGAAGCTGCATCATCCACACTGTCTGAATTTCCCAGGTCTCCAGAGCTATTACCAGTATCGGTATCTTTCTCTGCTACGTCCTCAGAGCCTGTTTCGAAATCATTTTTCTCGGACTCATCTTTTGAGTCCGTATCTGATATGCCGCCGTCAGGGTTCTCTACTTCACCTTTATCCTCATGATCTTCCTCATCCTTATCCGAAGCTTCCGTGGAATCCAAAATTTCACCATCGGAATCCGATGAATTTTTATTATCAATGTCATCGGAATCTGTTGTTTCATCCGCTCCGTCCACTGTCTCATGCTCCTGAAACTTCTCATCATCTGATTTTTTTGTATCCGCAGCCGAGCCGTCCACACGCTCCGGTGCCTTTGTTTCTTCAAGCTCCACTTCTTTTTCGATCTTAAATATTTTTGTAAAAAATGAAATGGCCTTTGAAAGAATTCCTTCTTTCTTCTCTTCCTCCAGTACCGGAACATCCAAATCTTCTCCCATCAGCTCCGCATACTCGGACTCCGTGATACTATGAACGGCGCCCTGCTCCACTCTGCTCATGGCAGGATCTGCCTCTGGGACGGCATCTTCCGTGATCTGAATCTGATTGCTGTATTCATTTGCGAAAAATGAATTTGCACCATTTTCCGAAGAATCCGTTGTGATCACCTCGATTGGAAGGTCATCATTATGCAGATCATGGAGAATATACCCATTTCGCGCAGTATCCTCCTGATAGGTATAGCTGTATTTCAAAGCAATAAATTTATTGTATGTTGCTTCCGCATCCTGCTTACAGCCAGAATTCACATAGGAATCCTCCCCGGATGCCGAACTGGTCGGTCCTGCATTCGGAGTGCTTCCCTCCTCGCCGCCGCTTGATGCAATGGAAGAGATTTCTCCCTGGCTGACTTCCGACATCAGCCAATGAAAGTGGACTCCCTCATAGGTACCTGCAGATGCAGTTTCGTCACACGCATCAAAACATTCCAGCCAGCCACTTGCAAGTCTTCGGTTTTCTTCCTTTGCTTCATCAATTTCGTCCTGATTTGTAACTTCTCCTTCTTCATCTTCTTCCTCTTCCGGGACCTCGACAAAAGCCGGTGCCGGATGGCCATCACAGAAGGTTTTATCGTAATGATATTTGTGCTCTACAGTATTGGATGCATAACCCTCTTCATTGGTCGTAATGGTCGCAACAAACCGATAATCATCCCATACAACCGGATTATCCAGGTATTTTGACAGATACGTTTCATGATCTGTTCCACCATACAGTTCTACTGCTCCGTCACGTTCCAGATTGACCTGATCCTTATCATCAAAACGCTCATAAAGCCGGAAACTCGATCCCTCCAGAGTTTCCCCTGTTTCGTGATCATACTTAGTCAGCTGTGTATTATATGTAGAAGTCCAGTCCTCCTCATGCCGATAACAGTTAAATTCAAGGCTGCCACTGCTGGATGTTCCAGAAGGATACGATGGCGTATTTCCACCATTCCCACCAAAACCTTGCTGGCCCCAGAAAATTCCCGTACCAAAAACGCCTGATGCTCCCACAGACGCATAATACACACTGCTGGGAAGAGCCATTTCCACGTATGCCAGTCTCTGATGCTGCTGCGCCGGCACTACCCCAATTCGCGGGAATTTCTTATGCTGACCAGCACACTGCTGAAGCACCCACAGCTGCAGACACTGTTCATACAAATCTCTGGCCGAAGCAAATGTTCCCATTGCCGTTTCATACCTTGTTCCTATTGGATCAAACTGCACATATAACGGAGTCGGACTGTTTCCAGGATTGGTAAAGATGATCTCCGTATCCGTTTTTACATACGTCCAACCATTCGGAATTTCAGATACGTAGGAGCCAGCCTCCCCCGTTACAGAAAATTTCAGCGGTACCGACTGGATAAACCCAGCATCTGAGCCGTCCTGCGCAAACTTAATACTTAAGGTTCCATCTGCGGCTACCGCTGTTTCCGGAGTGGTATGGCCTGCCAGAGTTGCTGGCACCAGTCCACCCATTGTAGATCCGGAGGAACTGCTGCTTAGTAACCCAGCTGCCTCCAATAATTTGTCTGCATTATCACTCCAGATCTGTACCCACGGATATTTTGCCCTGGTGGCAGCGCTGTGCAAATATAGCTTTAAATCATCCTTTGACATAGTACGCCCCATAGGCGTCAATCCAATAGATGCTGCAGCCACATTTAGCTGATTTAACGCTTTATTTATATCCTGGCTACCGCCTTGACTCACCTCTAATGATAGCAGTGCAAAAAATATCTGCCCAGCCTCTGCTTCGCTCAGCGATGCATACGGACTTACATACACATATCGGTCTGCCACTCCCAATGCATTATTTGGTGACATTCCATCAATACAATACTGGCGAAATCCAGAGTCCTTAATATAAGCCTGCATCGTATCACCATACGTTGCAGCTTCACTGGAAAGAAAAAATGATGGGATATCATTTAATATTGGCGATGCGCTAAGAACAAACGCTAATATTCCTGCACAAATTCGTTTTTTATTCTTCCGAAATTTTTTCATCTCTTTATACTCCATTTTCTGATTGTTTTATAAAAAGAAAAAAGCAAGCTACCTTGTTTGATAGCTTGCTTTCCTATATCCATTTATAAAGCACTTTCACTACTTGTAAAGTTGCTCATATTCATCATATGTCATTCCGAGCCACGCCTGTCTTTGCTCGTCAGAAACATCTGGCCATATGGTACGATAATATTCGCGCCATGATATTTCCCCATTTTCAGCTTTTTTCTGTAAATCTAACTGTTCCTGCAATTTTTGCGCTTCTTCTGATGCAAAATACTCGTTTTTATACCGATCTCTCTCCGCCGCATAATCAACGGCCTTGCAGTTCTTCACCCCATTATTGGTTGGATCAACCACGTACCAGATTTCTCCAATCTGTACCAAACACCGCTTATGGTAGGCCGAGGACTGATATGCTTCACATCTGACGCCTACCAGCTTACAAAGCTCTGCCAGTTCATTGGAAAACTGTTCACACATCCCATGTCCGGTACGAAGAACTAACCACCGTTCTTTGCTGCGATTGTATCCCGCATCCGCATCATAGACATTTCCATGGTATGCTGCCCCGACTCTTTCAAAAGCTTTCTGGTATCTGGTATATTCATCTGCATGGATCCAGTCAAAACTATGAAGAAATTCCTGCAAAAGTGGATATGCCTCATCCATGTAATTGTTGTATGGTGTCTTATACTCTCCATGCGCATTTAAAATGCTCTGTTCCCTTTCTTCCGGAGAATTGTACCATTCTTTTAAGTAATATTCCGGATCCGTAATTTCCGGATGCTGATCGCTGAAAATAGCACCGCTGCCCATTACATCCGTTAAATCAGCTCCCGGTAAACATACAGTACCGGCACTGACTTCTGTTGCCACTTCTGAAGTCCCAGCGTATGCTGACATATTCATAAACATCGCTGCGGTCAACGCCGCACACAAAATGGTTAGTCTTTTCATAAACCCCTTTCCTCCTTCTCCTCTGTTCTATAATCACTGTATACGATCCATGCTGATATGTAAACTACCAACCTGATCCAAAAGCCCTTTTGAATAAAAATCATAACTATCGAACATCAATCATAGATACTTCTTCCTCTTCCCATGCTGCGGAATATGAATACTTCAAATCTGACTAAAAAAACAGGCCACCGAACGATAGCCTGTTTCTCCTATAGCCTAATTTACATGCACCATGTTTTTTAAATACTCAGCGAGCATATATAATGGAACATTAATAAGCCAGTCTTCTTTTTTATAATTTGCCATGCTGCTTCGAATCGCCATGTCTGGCTGATATTTGTCACAAAAAGCTTTCAGGCTCTTTGCACGAAGATTTTGTTCCGCTTTTACTTCAAGCGGGATGCAATCAAGATCTCCCTGCAGCATGAAATCAATTTCACCTGTTGAACGCTCTGTCGCGAAATAATAAAGCGGATATCCGGCTGCATGCAGTTCCTGCACAACATACTGCTCTGTGAGTGCCCCTTTGAACTCTTCAAAAATCCGGCTGTCCTCAAGCAACAGTCTGGCCGATAATCCGGCCTTCGCGGTTAATAATCCCACATCGAACATGAACATCTTGAAACTGTTCATTTCCATATATGCAATAAGTGGAATGTCCGGCTTTGAGACCCTGTAGCTCCTCAAAATCAATCCTGCATCTTCGAGCCATTGTATCGCAAGTTCAAAATCCTTTGCCCGTGCTCCTTCGCGCAGCGCACCATACATGAATTTCCGGTTTTCTTTAGCCAGTTGGGAAGGAATTGAATTCCAAACCATCATAATACGTGGCACAACTTCTTTGGGAGCATGCTTGCTGAAATCTTCCTCATAGTACCGGAGAAGATTATTCTGGATCTCACGAACTTCATACAGATCATCAGTATCAATATAGGTCTGTACCACCTCTGGCATTCCGCCCACGTAGTAATACTTCTTTAGCAGATCTACGTATTTTCCCGCATACGCATTGATCAGTTCATAGTCCCGATTCTTTAGTGTTTCATACAGCCCATTTTCACCAACCGCCAAAAGAAATTCACTGAAACTCATTGGACATAGTTTCAAAAAATCCACCTTTCCCACTGGAAAAGATGTTCCCTGGTGCAATGCAACACCAAACAATGAACCGGCTGCAATAATAGAATACTGTGGAGCATTTTCATAAAAATACTTTAAAGATGCCAGGGCCTTTGGTGCTTCCTGAATCTCATCAAAAATAATCAGGGTATTCTCTGCCTGAAAACTTTTCCCGTATTCTATTTTAATTGCCGACAGGATCCTCTTTAAATCAAAATCCAGCTCAAATACGTCCTTCATCGCTTTATTATTATCAAAATTGATATAGACGGTATTTTCATAGAATCTGGCACCAAATTCCTTCATAATCCATGTTTTACCGACCTGTCTTGCCCCTTGTATAATCAATGGCTTTCTATTCTTTTTCTTCATCCACCGTTCCAACTTAGTAAACAGTTCTCTTTCCATAAAAGCCTCATACAAAACACATATTTTCCACACCGTCATTCTATTATAACATTTTTTCGGATGTTAAGTTGGAAAACGAAACATTTTTTCGGTGATACCAGCATTTCAATTATAATCAAGAAACGTTATTCATATTCCGCAGCATGGGAATTCTCCATACTGCATATTCTTTTGCTATCATACTATTCAATTTTCAAAGTACACACCGCACCAGCGGAAAATGAACCGTATCCCTTTGACAGCATACGATTCCCTGCATTGTTATTGCTGCTCATCCTTATTCTTTTCTTTCTCTGTCAAGCCAACTTTTCTTACATAATCCCGCATTTTTTCTTCCCTGGCATCAACTCTCTTTTTAAGAATTTCATACAATTCAAAAAGTAATTTCCAATCCTTTCCGGACTCTTTATCTTGCTTGTTTCCCGGCTTTTCCAATGGCAGCTCCCCCTGTGTATGGTCACTTATTTTTTGATGGTAGTGCCCTGTAACAGGGCACTACCAAAATAATAAATACACCTGGTATATTTATTTTTTCTGGATTACTCCATTCACAACCCAAATACCATCTGCATTTAACTGATATCCGTCAATTTCACAATTTCTTTTCATTGCTCCTCGGGTTCCATCAGAGACCGGGTTAAAGTAATAGCACATTCCGTCGATCCAGTACCAGCCGGTTAGCATACGCCCCTGTGTACCATCCGATACCGGGTTCAAATAGTATCTGTTTCCATCGACATCTGTATACCAGCCTGTCACCATATAACCGGATTCGTCAAACCGGAACCAGTCATACTCCTGCTGGCCTTTGGTTTTATCCGCATATGGATTATAAATTGCTGCCCATTCCGATGCATAAGTACGAGTATCATCGCGGAACATCCATTTGTGCTGCTCGTTTTCTGTCCATGTTCCTCTTACAACATATTCCGGCAGACTGCTGACAGCAGGTTTTGTTCCAGAGGTGGCCACTGTCTTTGAGCTGTGGCTTCCGCCACCGCCACCACCTCCACCGCCGCTGGAGGATGATGAATAGGTTGTCTGGTCGGATACTGTAATTTTTAATGTCACAACGGTGCTGTCTGAACCTGTCGCATCCGTTCCGGTAATAACCGCCTGAATTGTTCCCGTATACGGACTTACGCATGCCTTTTTGATCCATTCCAGACCAACATCCTGAACTGGCCGGATCGTTCCATCGGCAGATACCTGCAACACAGACGAATTAGAAGAACTGTAAGTAATCAGTCGTTTTTCCTGATATGTTGTTGCAATCACCTGTTTCTCCGGCATATCACCAAACGTATAGGTTGGAGCGTTTCTTCTTCCAGTCATCGTGAGCACCAGATCCAGAGTTTCTGTTTCCGGCATCTCAATACATCTTGCAGCATAATTTAAAACCACCGTGGTTTCTCCCACCTTCTGACCGTCAACGGTTGTCGCAATCGCTTTGATCGTCTTGGTTCCGGTATACGGCGCTACATGCTCAGCATCCTTAATCCACTGTGCATTTGGATTCGGTGTCAGAAGACCGGTCTGGGAAATACTTGCCACATCCGTATCCGATACGGACCAAATCACCTCACGGTTATATGGCGTATGTAAAGCATCGGAATTGCAATCCGGCAATACAGTACAACTAAGCTGTACCGGCTCAAATCCAGTCCGCGTTTTCACTGCTGAATTAACATCACCCTCTTTGGTTGCCACAAGATCAAATTTCATCTGCTTCTGGCCCATCTGAACACTTTCCGGGTGAATGACGGTCTCATCCACAGTGACAAATTTCAACGTTACCTCGCAGTCTGCTGTCTGGTGTCCGTTCGTCGCATCTTCACTGGTAACGGTCACATGCTCTATCTGCGTTGCTGTTCCGGAGAGCTTCTCATAAGGATCCACATCCCGCTTCTGATTATCTGCATTGATGACGTTCTGGATCCATGCAGGGTTATCAGCACCATTCGGATCATACTTTGCTTCCACCTTCAGCTCATGCTCAAAGCTTCCCTGTGGAGTGATCTTTAAATACTGTTTCGGATTCTCATCTTCCCAACGTACATTCTGGGTAAAACTCTGGGCCGGTCTGAGACTTGCCGCCAAGATCTGCGGTTCATCTGCAAAAATGGTTTCTGTCGGATTTTTCCGGTCTCCAGTGAGTTTTCTGGTAATGGTATAGGTAATATTGTTCTTGTTTAATTCCACTCCCTCAACGCGGAGCGTTGTCTCATCCACAATCTTAAAATCAACCGTAACGGTCACATTTCCGTAAACAGATTTATGATCCGGTGAGGTGTCCGCATTGGTTGAAGCTGTCAAAATTGCATTTTTGCTGGTTACCGTGGCCGGAATTGCACTTAAGTAATTGTTATCCTGCTGCGCTTTTACCGCTTTATTTAACAGGCCATTGATCCAACTGCCGGCCATATTCGGTTTGATCTTTGCAGCCGTCTCCACATAACCTGCATCGGATGCATTTACCACAAGATCAGAATCGTCAATGCTCCAGCTGTGTGTTTTATCCGTACTTGCTCCGGTATCATTATGTACGGCATTTACCGTAACCGGATTAACATTGATCGCGGAAAGATCATTTCCGGTATACGTTGCAAGCTGATTGTTGTTGCCATCCAATACTACTGTCTGCACCGTTGGATTTTTCCGATCCCCGGTCCGTGTCTGTACCACATGGAACGTCACATTGGCCGGATCCATGGAAAGTTTTGAGGTTGTTCTGATGTACTCTACATCCAGCTCTGTGCTATGCTCTGGCATTTCAAACGTATATCCTCCACCGGTCTGATACGTCATATCCTGCGGATTTCCGTCCTCATCCGTATAGGTTGGTGGCTTTACGCCGCCAGGTTCATTTTCATCCGTTACCATCTGATAAATGCTTCCATTTGTATTCTTAGCCGCGGTCGTTACATGAACCGTTTCTCCCGGTCTGACAGCAGCAGAACTATCTTTATCGATGATCCGGTAAAAACTGTTGGCACCTCCCGGATATGCCGTAAAAGTAGCCACATCCTGATCAAACGTGCCATTGGAATTTGCTACATCTACACGGCTAACCGATAATAAATAGCCTTTCACCGGCTGCCCATACGTTCCCGGTGCATAATGATCAATGGAAAATGGCAGGCCATTCTCGTAATCAGCTACCGTAAAATCCCGGTCCAGCCTGATGACTACAATATTGCGGATTCCGTCTTCCAGTTCTTCGTAGAAATATCTGCTGGCATCATAAGTTTCATTAGCACCATTTTTCAAATAGTAGTGAACTTCATTATCATTCCAGTATCCAATATGGGCCGCATCGGTAACCGTTGTATCCGATGATTTTCCACTTCCGACAATCGCCTTGGTCTTATTGGCCGCAGTCGTGAACCAGTACGCCAGGTTCTTCCCGGAGGTTGTGCCATATTTCATATCAACGGAATCTTTGCGGGTACCAATAAAGATGCCTTCTCTTGCTGTCCCTGCATTTGTCTTTCCGATCTCTCCGAACATACGAGCAACAACAATTTCTCCGCCTTCATAATAACCAGTGATACCGCCTACCGCGTAGGCACCGTTTCCGCCAATTGTTCCGTCCACAGACACATTATAAATGGATGTACCGCTGCTCATTGCGCCGACAATACCGCCTACATAATATCTTCCCAGGATATTATTTCCGGTCGCGGATACGCTGGTATCAACAATATAGGTATTGCTCACTTCACCAGCAATACCGCCCGTTTTACTGGTGGCGCCGAGGTTCACTGTATTCACGGTTGCTGTTACATTTTCGATCGTAGCCCTGGAACCAGAATTGCTTCCGGAAATTTTTCCAACCAGACCGCCTACTGCTGCATCAGAAGCATATCCACCAGACGATGTGTTGGCAGCCGCCGTTCCTTCAACTGTCACGTCCGTGATCACAGACTCTCCTTTTATCTGGCCGGCCAGAATACCAACATGGTTATATCCATATACACGGGCATCTTCGATGGCCAGATTTTTTACAACCGCGCCATCCAGGACTCCAAAAAGGCCAACATTCTGAAGATTTTTTGAAATATTTACAATTTTCAGGCCACTGATTGTATGGCCATCTCCGTCAAAAGTACCTTTAAAACTATTGGATACATTACCTGATAACTGTGCTGTATTCTGATACCAACCAATCGGGTTCCAGTTTCCATTATTAATGGTAAAGGAAAGATCAATATCATCCATTAACCGATAATGGGCAGTATCATAATTACCTGTACCGGCTGCAATCGCCTGTGTCATGATCATCAGATCCTCCAGATCTTCAATCTGATACGGATTGCTCTCCGTTCCGTCTCCGGTAAGATCAAAATTTCCATCGATCCAGTTATTCCAAAGATCACCTACGCTGCTCGCCATAAGTGCCGGGGCATTTGTCCCCAACTGCTTTGCAATCTGTTCCTGATTTTTTTCATACCAGGAATACAGTGCGCTGTAATTTTCGTTGGTATCATCCTCCATAACACCGTAAAACCAGTCCCACAGAGTTTCTTCTTCCAAATATGTAAAAAACCACTCTGAAAATGCATCACTGCCAATATCCTTCGGCCGACTCTCTTCAACCAGCTTTGTATTGAAGTCCTGATAATCTTCCGTGAGTTCCTGCAGTGGCATCGCAAGCGCGGTAGAAACATTGCAGGCACTGAACATCGCAGCAGTCAACACCGCAAACAGTCTTCGATATCTACGTTTTTTCATGTCAGTTCCTCCACCTCTTCATCCAGTACGGCCATGTTCTCTTCTGTTTCTGCATCTACCTCGGAAGATATTTTTTCATCTGGCTGCCCGTCTTTCTCCAGGATCTTCTGATAGGATTTAAACGCTTTATAATACAGCTTATCGTGTTCTACCGCCCAGGTAAAAAATGTGTCATCCTCTACATGCTCTGCCAGCATCTCCCATAAAAAATCTTCTTTACAGTTTTTCTTAAACCATGCTGTAAATTCTTCCGTTCCGATTTCCGGCATATCCCCGGATTCCTCTTCTGGCGCTTTTGACGGTTCTTTCTGGAGTTCATCCTCCAGCTCTGTCTCATCCACTATCTTCTCCTCTTCGGTTTCTTCTGTGTCCTCGTCCTCCAACTCATCTTCTTTCGATTCCATTTCCGCTGAGTCAGCATCCTCATTTTCTGATTCACCGCTCTCATCAGATTTTTCCGCTTCCTTTACCTCTTCCTCTGACTCTTCTGGTTCCGATTCTTCTGGATTAGATTCTTCCGTTCCTGCTTCTGCCTCATCCGTGCCCTTCAAATCCGTGTCCTCCGACTTTTCATGGTCTTCATCATCAGCTTCTTCTGTCTGATCCATGTCCACCTGACTGTCTTCATCAGCAACATCTTCCGAAGCAGCCTCCCCATTCAAAGCTATCTGACCGGCAAACTGATCAGCCAGCGCGGTTGCCGGAACAGAAGCGGTAAGTGCAGCTGCCATTAAGATCACAACGCCTCGTTTCCTCATTCAAATTCCTCCTACTAATTTTCTATGATCATCCCTGCGGTACCGCAAAGGCTGGTCTTACGCCAATCGAGGTAGTTACCCTTAACTCCTCGTCCGTACTGCTGCCATCCGGTTTCACTGCCTCCGGCCGGATCATTCCATTGACCAGATCCACAATATAGGCATATCCACTGTCAGCATCTGTATTCCCCATAGGAGAACGCAGCCAATATCCATTGCAGAAATTATCCGTTACAGATTCTGAATTATCCGAATCTGTATCGCCAAATTTCCAAAGATAGTTTTTATACTTTAATGCCTCTTCCACCGACAAGCTAAAAAGTCTGGCTGTCAATCTCTGATATCCAATACTATGTACAGTCAAATCCTGGTCACTTAATTCACCAAACCGCCCCTTGCCGGTACTTCCGGTAAATGCACTGTCTACACCAATCTGGCAGTTAAAGCTCTGAAAAATGCTATTTTGATGCTCACTCAGCCAGTTATGTATCTTTGAATACTTATAATCACTTTCATCACCAAAATTTACTACTGGCCCCGGATGAAATACCTGACTCATAGTGCCCGCTTCATCTGGTAAATAGGAATACTCACTCCCATAATTTGCCGGAATCACATCATCGCAAAGGAATAATGCCAGTTTCTGATGATTTTCAGATTTATCGTAATAATTGGTATCTACACACCAAAATTCGTAGGTCTTCTGATCAATCACTACTTTCTGCACATCTCCCACTGACCAATAGATTGGGTCCGCGGTACCGGCATCCGGAGCACTGAGTACTACAGCCGGGCGAAGCAGCATATCATCCGTAGGTGTCACGAGACTTGTTGATCCATTCTCATGCACAACCACAAGTTGTCCATTTTCTACGGTTCTTGTAATGTAATCACCCTCTATCTGTCCTCGGTATGCAAGCACTTCTTCCTTTGACAGAATAGCTGCATACGCAAGTGCGCCATCCGCATCAATCGGCATCAGTGCCTGCCCTGTAATGCTGAAACAATCCGCAAATGTACCGACAAAAGCCTGGTAGGGATTAGAAAGCATATAATCAAGTGATCCATAACCTCCAAATTCACTTGCCGGTATTCCCGTGTCTGAAATGTAAAGGTAGCCATTCTGGAAGCTTTCACTCACACAGACAAACTGCATCTGATATTCACTCTGGGATGGCCTATACGTTGCCGTGATCCGGTCTCCGCTATTCTGTTCCTCTGTACGCTTACCACACCTGTCACATAATGAGTCACCATTTTCATCCACATGCCCCAGGGCCGGTAACGTTTTTACTTCTGTCTTACTGCAGATACTGCAAACATATTTCTCTGACCCTGATGACAGGCATGTTGCTTCTGTTCGCTTCTCCAGTTTCCAGTTATGGCTGCAAGTTTCCCCAAATTTTTTATTCACAAGAAACACATAAATTCTATATTCCGCTCCATCCAGCTGAATCGTGTCCAGAAGATTTGCGCTGTACTCCACAGAAGTACTATATAATTCCTTCAAAATTATCCCTGTTGCCGCACAGTCTTTTGCAATCACATAAACAGGAGTGGCAGCCGTATTTTTTATCTGTGCAGACAGGCTGCGCAGACGATAAGAACATTTGGCGTTGCTTTCACAAATAATCTGGTCATCCAGAATCTCCCCTGCTTCTTTTCCAGTGATTGCCGCATCCGCTTTTTTAGCCCTTTCAAGATACATTTCAAAGCGTTCCCGTTCCGACGCCTCTGGATCGTCTACATCCACGACAGGTCCTTCATCCGAATAAGTAATATAGATTATTTTTTCACCCGGCCCATATACATTTACCCGATATGGTGAATCTTCATTCGCCAGCCATCGGTGTCCATTAACAATCAGGCTGTTCGCATATGGTATAACCAGTTCCTCACCCTCTAAAATCGTTCCACTGCGCATTGCGGATAACTGGATTTGTCGGCTCTCTTCATCTACAAAATAAACCTTCCAGGATACCATTTCCCGCGGACTAGCTTCCTCTATTGCATTCTGGCCTGTATCCCCTAAAGCATTTCCATATGAAGAAAGCTCTAATTCCATCGGTTGTTTTATCGTATATCCATAAGACAGGACCGGTTCCGACATAATCACAATTCCCAAAAGCAAGAAGGCATAACGGCTCATTGATTTTCTTTTATTCATTGCAAATCTCCACTATTCGATCAATAAATTCGGTTTTTCTGCAGCAATTTCAAAAATGACATATGAATTCTTACCCTTTAGTCTTTTCAGCTTCTCTCACTGGCTAAGATCAGCCACTACGGTCTTTCCCAAAGCCAGCCGCTATAGTCGAAACTGCAGGCTATAGCAGGTGAATTACTCAATCTCATCTCCAATTCCCGTTCCCATCAATGCTGCCTCATCAGCTTCCAGTTCAATGCGATATTTTTTACAAAGGCTGTTTATTTTCTTCTGCAGATCAGCCTGAACAGTTGCAATCATACTAACCAGATAGTTTTCAGGAATTGGAAGGCGCTGCATTCGTCCACTGCCAACGCGATGGGTACAACTCAGTGAAGATTCTGGATTTTTAGTACTGTTATCCAATGTTTTAAGCTGCTGGAGCAGATCGGCCACTTCTAAAAGCGCCTGCTCTTGTGCTGTGTCCTTCATTATTTTTGCCATATGATTTCCTGCCTAAGTCCGCTGCCAGGCAGTCTACTTCCTCCCTTCTTATGCTTCCAGGAAATAAAAACCTGTTGCTCCAACAATCTGCCACCGCGCCTTTTCCGTGTTAAATACCGGCTCTACAAAACATCCTGGCAAAACATCTGCCTTTGAAAGCGCACTCCTTGATATCAATACTGTCCCTGTCGTAAAAACACAATGCTTCATCAAAGGCTCATCAATGCTCTGGATCATCGAAATTACTTTTTGTATGCCTTTAGCATCTTCACATATGATGGCTGCAAACGTAGATCCATTTCCTGTAGTCTCATGGATTACTGCACGCAGAGCTGTACAAAATCCCCTAACCTTTGAGTTTATATAATACGAATGATCTTTTTCGGTTACGATCCTCTCATTCGTATAAAAATTGACCGCGAAGATTACCAGGCGAGTGGGCATAACCCCTTCTTTCTTAAAATCAATAATTGCCGGTAATTCCTCTATCCCTTTCACATTCTTCAGACGATAGGAAAAAATATATTTTGACATGTACTTCTGCTTCAGAAAAACCGCCGCAAGTAACCCAGCATTGGCCCGCTCAATCTTCGTCATTTCATTAAGCCATATTGTTTTTGAATCAAATCTTAATTGCTGATCCGCCTCCAACATGGTCCGAAAAGCGTATGTTGCATGGGCAGTAAGCGAATAAATCTGCCGGGTTTGGTGTGCTTCTGATTTTGCACTCTTCAAATATGCATATACGGTTTCATTGATTTGAAACTTTTCAACAATAACCAAACCACTCATTGCCAACGTATCAAGACGTTCTTTCAAGGAACGGCGATCCAACTTCGGAATACAACGCGCCGGCCGCTTTTCTTCCCTAGCCTTTCGTTCTTCCTTTTCCCGTTCTGCCACCAGTACTGTACAGATTGATAACAGATCCGCATGCCCAAGCATTCGGATCACACGTAAAATATACATATCAGAGACGGTAAATGCTTTCTTTACCAGTAACGCCTGCATTTCCGCTAATGACTGCGGATTTGTAACGCCCGCGACCTCAAATTTCATTTTGCTGGGATCCCATATAGAATACGGAGATGGAAGGATCAATTCCGGCTTCAAATCCTCCAAAATCTGCTTTGCCAGCACCTGTGTATCATGTTCTAATGCCACGTTTCCCCCTGCTTTCTTTTCACATAATCCGATTTATGAAACCACGGAGATACAAAAAATAGCAACAATTTTAATAATTTAATCAACAATATTCAAAAATAAGCTGAATTATTAATAGTCTCACAGTCAAAAACTTGTATCTGCGTTGTTTTTAAGAAAAAATAATTGTAAAATAATGTCATAAATCGGATTATGTCATTATTTTAATGTTTCGACATCAGGTGGCATATTCAGGTTAGGCATTTTATCCAAAAAACAACCATTATAAAATCAAAAAAAAGCAAAACTTCCATTCATTTATTTTCTGAACAAGAAGTTTTGCTTTTGTGTTCTTTGACTCAAACGCACGTTCGCTATATAATCGGATTGTCCAATTTAAACGGAATGCGCATGAATGGAGTAATGTGATGAATACAGCCAGTCCCACTACTGTTGATATTAAAAAAACCTTATTGCACTATATAAAAGCTGAATTTAAAGAAAAAGATCTCGCCATGCTGAAGTCCTTACTTGGCAGCATTTACACAGAATTAACGAATTCAACGGATATTCTGCCCCACTTAGAAAATCCTGATTTTTCACCGGCCCCACTACATTGCAGTGACAGGATAGCTTCAGATGCGATTACCACCTCGCCCGCTTTCTCTCCGGATGTATTGAAACTTTATCAGGACTTTTTAATAGCAAATGAACGCTCCAAAAATACAATCAGCAAATACATTTCTGATGTTGCCGGCTTCATAACATTTCTGTCCGGCGCAGAAATTTCGAAAGAGCAATGCGTGGATTATAAAAAATATCTATTAAGACAAAACTATGCCGTTTCCACGGTAAATTCAAAATTGTGCTCCATTCATTCTTTTCTGACCTTTTTGGATCGCGCTGATTGTTTTGTTCAATTAGAAAAAGTTCAAAAGAAAGAATTAAAAGCTACCTATGCAATTCTTACCCCGGAAGATTACCACAAACTCTTGGAGGAAAGCAGTCGCCCACAAAAAAGAAAAGTTAATCTGATGATCCGCGCCTTCGGACAAACTGGTATTCGTGTTTCAGAATTGCAGTTTATTACTGTTGAATCTATACAGCAACAGGAAATTACAATTAGAAATAAGAATAAAAATAGAAAAGTTCCACTAATCCGGGAACTTCAGGAAATGCTCAATGATTATATCATAGAAAAAGATATCCTATCAGGACCTATTTTCACCGATAAAAATAAAAAACCATTGGAACGGCAAAATATTTATAACATGATTCAGACCATTGCTGCCAATGCCGGCATTGATAAAAGAAAGGCACATCCGCATGCACTTCGCCACTTTTTTGCCAAATCCTTTTATGACAAGACACATGACTTGGTCATGCTCTCGAATATCTTGGGCCATTCCGATATCACCACTACAAAAAATTATGTCACCGGTACATTTGAAGAATTATGCAATGAAATGGAAGAAATAGGTATATTATAATTTCACAATCCACCGTTTGCATTGAGGGCAGCTCTGTGATATAGCTGCCCTCCTCATAATCGATCCCCAATATTTCATATTTATATCCATTCCTTTCGCTTCGCTCAGGCACAAAACGTTATGAAAAGGGTTTCGTTACTGAGCATTTTGTGTTATAGTAAATTGATAATTAGGCATCCCGGTATCAATGGCTGATGCACCCACCCGTTAAGTATTGATATGCAGGTGGCCTCTTTCCAAAGGTGGGAATACTGTAAATCAGGTTCACTATGTGAGCCTTTTTCTTGTGTCTTATTGCCAGTTTTGGCTCATTTTTCTATTTTTCAATCTTTTCTGCACCATATAATGCACTATATAATTTTGGAAAAAATGATTCCTTACTACATAAATCAGGTATCATTTTCCCCATTAAAATCCAGTAATCCTCTTGATTTTACTACACATTTTGAATGATCCAACACCAAATTTTTCACCTGTTTTGGATAGCGGAAAAATTGGGGGTATTTTTCAGGACAGATAAGGTACCATTTTCATATTGCAAGTAAGGTATCATTTCTCCTATATCTATTGTCTTTTCACCGGCTGGAATGGAGCAGTCAATTCGTCTATTATTTCTTTTTCCTGCTTAATCCTATTCCTAATATAGAGTGTGGCTCTTGCGTCTTCCAAGGAATCATGCGCTTTATAGTTATATCCAAAACGTGCAGCGGCGGCTTCTAATGTCTGCCATCGTCGGGTTCCATACCGCTTATCATAATTCCCACAAATTTCAGCAAAATCAAGCATCACATCTTCTAATTCGGTATCCGCATTTGGTTCAATGCCTATATAGTATAAAAATCCGAGATCGAAATCACAATTATATGCGATCCATGTTTTCCCTGATGCAAAAACGCTTTTTATCTTCCCTACCAGTTCTCTGATGGTCCTACAGCTTTTTACCCGTTCTGGTGTAATCCCATTCACCTGTTCTGCTTCTGGCCATGACCTGATCAGTTCTGGTCGGACATACTCATTAAGAAGTAAATCCCCATTCCCATCAACAGCACTGACCTGCAAAATTTCATTATCGTTACTGTTCAGCCCCGTAGTCTCCAGATCAAACACAACAATTCCAGATGGATTATCACATGGTTCTGGATCTACTTTCAGTGCATACTCTCGCAATTCGCAGAAGTATGTATAAATTTTTAAATGATCGGCTTCTCTTTCCCGAATCCATTTTTCTTTGCATGCACTGCAACAAAACTGACCCAGTAAGGATTTGCTTCCCACAAATCGCATGGCCCAATATGGCGACCTGTAATTATATGTTTCTTCCAACTTTTTACAGCCACCGTTCTCTTCAAAAATCTTCTGTTCATCTTTATTAGAAAAATACCTGCACTCTGTATGCTCAGCCAAAAAAGCCTGTAATTCCTGCTGATCATTGCCCTCGTAGCTTAATGCCTCATTTAAAATCAGTATCGGAGCCCCGCACTGATCGCACATTCCATGATTCCAATAATAATAAAGCTGATATTTCGATTTTTCCTCGTTCACCCGTTCTACCTTCTCTCTGTACTTACCGGGCAGTTTTTCATAGCCATTAATACCATTTTTTCCATAGACTGAGAAAATCTTCCATCATCTGCATCGGTGCGCTTTCTCGGCCCCTTTATATGATTTTTCTGGCTGCTCCGCCGCGCTTTTTTGTTCAAGTGCCGCTCCATCAGCATCTGGTCAATATTTTCATCTGTATACCATTTGCCAGACTGATGAATCGCATAAGCCCCTTTTCCGAGAGCCATAGCTGCTACCCCATAATCCTGCGACACCACAATATCTCCCTTACGGCAAATGCTGATCAGCTTATAATCTACAGCATCCGCGCCGGCTCCAACAACCACTATCTCACTATGATCAGAATACAATACATGATTTGTATCGCATAGCAGCGTTACCGCCACCCCATATTTTCTCGCAACTGCTTCCACAATGGAAACCACCGGACAAGCATCTGCATCTACAAAAATCTGCATAGTACCACCATTTATCTTGTTTAGTATATGGATTATACCACAAGTATATCATACACACAAAAAATAGGTATAACCCGGCACTCAATAACAAATAAATGTTGCTGACTTCTCAGCCTGACCAATAACTGATTTCCTTGCGAAAAAACAAGTCGGTGACAGCTCATGAGATCAGCAACAACAACGTCCAAATCGTCTGGCCGTTGACGTGGCAGAATCCATTAAACTACACCATCCTGCTCCCATCTATCTGCGCGATGATTCCGAACAGGAGAAAAATACAATTGCCGCCATTTGATGGCGGCAATGCAGCTTTAAAATTATTTACAAATTATAGATATTTTACAATTTCATCAAGATTTATTATGAAATGGCCATATGGGGTGAAAAATATTTGTGATACTTCCTTAAGTTGCAATTGTACTCCATTTTTCTAAGAAAGATACTGTCCCAGCATCTGGTTCACACAATCCTTGATCTGGTTCATAATTCTCCTGCATTCCGCTCTCGCCATCCCAGCGGCAATGCCAACTGCCAGAATCTCCTTTTCTCCTGGATTGCGCCCATTTCCATCCACTGTGGTTGTATGTTCTCCGTAATAGGTATTGCTGTAAGTGAGATCGTATGCAGGACTCAACCGCCAGCAATCCTCTGCCTCATGGTATAGATACGTAAAATTTTTAGAATGATCATCTCGGTTATGAGCGAACACATTAAAGCACATCCTGCGGAACATATTGTTCACATCTTCTGGATGATCCCTGGTTAAAATTTTCGTCAGCTTCATCAAACTGTGGTAATCCAGACTTGGCTGTTCGAAATCTAATTCCAAAAGAGCAGCGGCGGTTAACATATGGATTCGTTTTTGACTGCCATTATCCATCATTCTGTCAAATCGTTTTGTTCCAAAATACCCTTCGCATTTGTCTGATGGAAATAATCTGGCCTTACTCATGGCAATACCACATTGTCTGGCACAGCAGGAATAATCATATTCCATCTTTCCAGCATTTCTTCCATCTACATGGGCCGGAAATTTAATGATCCACTCTTCCCCCTCAATAGTTGTCATAATTTTGGGTCTGGCTCCACCGCTGGTACCTCCCAGGCGATATAGCTCATCCAGTTTATCAGAATACTCTGTATTCAACAGCTTCTGACATTGCTCCGCAAGTTCATCCAGATTACTATGGCCCTGTTTTTCCTGCATTTCCTTTTCTGGATAATAGGTAAGCGCCCCCATTCCTGATTTTCCAACGATAGCCAGCCGCTCCAAAACTGTAAGTTTATCCGGATTTTGTCCATAGGCGCGCAGTAGTCGGTTCAACAATAATCTTCCCCAGTTGTCTGGTAAACTGTCCGCAAATACTCCAAAAAGTCCATCAAAATAGTCTTTGTTTGGAACAAAAACCTGCCTTTTCAGTGGAAGAGAAAATGGACTGATCGGGAATCCATGTTCAAGCCATTCTTCGCTATATTGAAATGCCGCTTTATGGTCTGCAGTCATCGCCAGCGTTCCAACGAGCCTTTCATCGTAGAGAACCTGCAATGCATTATTTGGTTTCATTAATAACCTCCTGAATATTCTTATATGGCACCTGTGTAAAAATACTCCTAAGCTCATCTGCAATATCCAAGGCCATAGCAATCTTGGTCAGTGAGATCAGGGAGATCTGTCCGGTAGCTTCAAATCTTTTGATAGAGCCATAGCTTACACCACTCATAGAGGATAATTTTTCCTGGGAAATGGAACGCCGTTTTCGGATGTTTCTTACCCTTTGTGCCAGCTTCTGATCCAATTCTTCCGCTGTTTCCCATATCAGTTGTTCCATTCGTTTTCACCGCCTTTATTTACAAATAATATATTATCCAAAATAGCTTAATTTATACTATTTTAGATAATATATTAACTACTTTTATTTTAGCATTTTTATTTTTAAATAACAACAGATTATACAGAATAAAATTGAACGAGCAAAAACTATTGTTCTCTATACTTTCTTTCAATACACAAACTGTAAACCACCATGATTACTATTGTTTCTATCATTACTCCCAATACTGACAGTAAAATAAATGGAGAATTCTGTCCTGAAAGCAGCGG
The DNA here is from genome assembly GCF_040096075.1 of Ventrimonas faecis. Classification (NCBI taxonomy): domain Bacteria; kingdom Bacillati; phylum Bacillota; class Clostridia; order Lachnospirales; family Lachnospiraceae; genus Ventrimonas; species Ventrimonas faecis. Next base: position 33,263 of record NZ_JBBMFJ010000012.1, on the reverse strand, counting down.
TAATCCCAATGCAATCAATATTGCTCCATAAATAACAAACAGCTTACCAACCGCATGATTGTAGCCCATTATATCATTTACAGATATAGATTTTATGTTTGCCCAAAAGTCAGCCACTTTTCCTGAAAGATATGCTCTTATTCCAAGACTAATGATAATAACGCCAACCATCGCCCATATAACAAACCCTATCATATTCCCAGTCATAATATTTCTCCCAATAACATCCAATTTTTCGAGTTTATGAATCGATAGAGCCTTCATTTTCCCCCTCTGGAAGCACCTGCAGCGCATCCTGCACAGTACTGAACACACGCTCGTCCAGCCAGCCGCCCTGTCTTCTGTTCTGGGCTGCTGAGATGACCGGATACTGCCAGATGGTCTTCTGATGGGTATAATTTAGCCAGGAATCAATCCACCAGTCACTTTCCTTTGCCTTGATTTCATAGGCCACGTATCCGCGACAGTTTTCCCCACTCCGCGGCAAGGAAAATTCCGCGAAAATGCTGGCATTCTGTTGACTTCCGTAAAAGAAAGCATTCATGCCGGTATCGTAATTTTCGTCCTGCAAGATTTTATAATCTGCGGTGTAAGAAGTTCCATCCTTATCGTAAAGGACCTGACCGGTAAGTTTCCCCTGGAAGGTCCAGCCCCCGTTCAGTTCCTGATATGCCGGATTGATCTGTACTGCTTCTGTCCCGCGAAAGCCCGGATTTCCATTCCATAAGAAATGATGGGTCACCTTCCACTGGCCTTCCTGTTCCAATTCTACTGCCAAGCCGTCAAGCTGCAACTGCCCATCCCTGCCCCGCAGCGAATCATCGCTTTGATTCAGCAGAACCTGTCTGGCATTTTTGCACGCCAGAATATCTTCTTTCTTTAAGTCATGCAAGATATCTTCCGGAAAACCAAGGGATAACAGATGTGCTTTGGTTTCTTCACATGCCGGATCCTGGGTTTCATTTGCAGTTGTCCACTCCATATGATAAGCACCAAAACATGTATAGCTGACGAACAGACCTGCCGCAGTCAGAATTGCTGCTCCTGCTGCACATCTACTGTCTGAAATCCGCACCGAATGTTCTTCCAGTACATATCCGGCCTCTTCCAGTTTTTCTGCTATATTCTTTAACTCTACAAGGATTCCAATGTATGCAGCAACGATTACAAAACCAAGGATCCAGCCCTCATATTCCTGAATCGCAAGCACCGTCACCACCGCATACCAGATGATGATATGGAGCAGAACTTCACTTTTTATTTTTTCATCACGCTGTTCCAGCTCCTCACGCATTCCAAGGAAAAGACAAACCATCAGCACGACCGGCAGGATTCCGCCACAGAAATCAATTCCTTTCCATGCGTACAAAGCATAGATTTTCTCCCGTTCGAGCACACTTCCAAGCACAATTGTCACAATGGTAATCACAACTTCGAGCGCGGCGCCTGCATATCCGACTTTCAGCCAGCGGTTTTCTGATCTCAGTTTTCGAAATCCTGTAAACAGCAAAAGGGCGCCAATGAAGGGGAGAATCTGATTGAGAAAGAGAAATTTCAATGTAATCCCAAAGAGACCCATTCCAATCAGAATCTTCTCATACGTCTGTTTCCAGAAACTCTCTTCCATGTAATCGCCCCCTTTTCACACCGTTCCTGCTGCCAATACCATGCGAGCTGCTTTTCTTATGAATTTCCGCCATTTTTCTTCCAATAAACAATTGCTGCTACAGCCAACAATACAATTCCGATCAGAATCAGCATGATAGAGAAATCACCATTCAGTTTTCCGGCAACAAACACAGCGGTAGGACCGTCTGCGCCTCCAATGACAGTAACCGCTGTTTGTCCTTTCAGCTTCATCACAGCACCAGAAATAACCAGTACTATTCCGACCATACAGCTTCCGATTCCGAATACTTTTTTCATGAATATAATCTCCTTTGCACCATTTGCATTTACTCTGTTTGCCCCTGATAAAAAACGTCTACCGCTTCTTTCATGTCGGTAAGATTCATACCACCGCCATAATCCAGCACAACCAGACGATTTCTGTCTTTTAATATCACTTCATCAAGAGTCGGCTCATCCTGATAGAAATTTTCTTCCGAAACAGGCTCAGACCCATCTTTGCGGACCATGTACCGGCACCAGGACACTTCTGTCCCCTCGGGAAGTTCCCCCAGCTCTGCCGGAAGTTCCAGTTCCATCTGATCCCACCACTTTGTCATATCCTTTGGATAGCATTTGCTGGTTTTCGCAATGATCCAGGAAATGGGACTGGTATATACGGTAACGCCTACTGACTTTCCAGAACTGCTCATCTGAACATCATTTGCCTGATAGCTAGCGAATACCGTATGTTTTCTCCCGGTATCCGGTTCATCTGCTCCCAGAAAGTGAGTTGCTGCCGCATTACACAAGGGAATCAGAATCATGCAAAGCACACCAACGCCAACCGCATATGACATCCAGTCATCCCGGGCATTTCCGTTGCCGTTATTTCTGAGCAGGTTCCTTACAAACAGGGAAATCACTACAATGAGAATGGAAGAAAGCATGGTTCCGGCCAGGGCTCTCATGGAAGAAGAAAATGCCAGCGCCAGAACTGCCAGAATCAGGATTTCATCTAATAGAATGATACGCTTTTTAAAGCTTACCTTCCGCTGCAGATTCATTCTCGGAAACGGCCTGCCTTCTTTTATAGCCATTGTATTCCCACAGTTCCATCGAAACAGCCGCGCATAGGTTACCGTCCAGGAAATGCAGATTCCAAGCAGCAGGGGATTTAGCATAAGCGCCACGGGATCCGCAAACATTTTTCCCGGATTCTGCAGATTGCTGTATAACGACCACAAACTTAATACTACCAGTACAGGATAGGAAATTTTCGCAGACCCGTTCCAGGAAAGAGCTTTCTGAATCAGGAACTGCCTCTCTTCCGTCATATCTCCGTTCAGCTTCACGCTTTCATCGGTGCTATAAAATATCTGCCAGTAAGTTCCGCTGCATTGAAAATCCCATCCTGCTTTCTGGCACTCCTTGCGAAACTGTTCTGCCTTCCAGCTGTCCGCGCCGGTAAGGGAAGAGCTTCCCGGAACCAGAAGCGCCGCGTATCTTCTTTTTTCCGGCTGTGCCCTGTAAAATTTCATGACAGAACCGCCGACGTTTTCCAGGAACCAGCCCTGCAGCGCCATTTCTTCCAGATATTGCTGAAATGCATCTGCTTCCCATAAATTGAACGTCCACCAGATCCGTTTTTTCTGCTTCATATGGTCATCTCTTTTCCGGGACAGCAATGCCGAAATACTCCATGCAGGAATTTATCTATGTACTTCATCCGCATCAGAATGCGAACGGAAATTCCAGTTCTTTCCCAACGGTGAAAGCAGAGTTACCAGTCACTTCCGTAACATGAAAACTTGCCCCCTTCCACCCGTCAATATGAATGATTCCCCGTACATTTCCATCATCCGATGCGAAGGCCAGTTCTCCATTTCCATGATCCGTAAAGGTTCCTCTTGTTTCTCCTGTCCGGTATACCGAAATGACCGCTTCATTCTCTCCGTTCAATCCCTCCCTGGTTACCAATGCGCTATATACATTTCCTGTCCCCTGATTATCAACAAACAGGCCGTATTTGTTTGATCTGTCCGGCAGCATGAAATCTTCTCCTTTTATCCCAGCCAGCTTACTGGCAAGAACACAGGCTCTGTTTTTCGTAATTTCTTCCAGAAAAGAATTCTGAAGGAGAGGATAAATGCTGCCATTTTCTTCGCTGCTTCCGATACTCAGCAATGTTGCTTCTTCCTTCATGGCTACCCAGTTTCTCTGTTCTGCAAGAACGCTCTCCTTTGTCTTTTGGTCAGCCAAATTCATAAATCTGCTCCAGAGATTATTGAGCTCCGTATCCCAGATCACATAAAACCATCTGGAAGATGCATTCATTTCTCCCTGCGTTTCTGCTTTCTCTGCCAATGGAGTAAACTTCTGAATGATCGTATCGATCTGTTCCAGCTCTTTCTGCAGAGATTCCGACTTCGATACCACATCTTCAATATCCGCTTTGATCTCTTCCGAATAATCATGCGTGAAATCCACATCTCCTGATGCATCTGCTTTCTCTGCCAGAATTTCGGTTTCAAGTACCTGCCACACTGCCGATTCCTGCGTTCCCACATTTCTGCTGCAGCCACTCATAAGGCCAGCTGCAATTCCTGCTGCCAACAAGATGCAAATCCATTTTCTCATAAATTTCCCCACTTCTCTTTCCATGAACAATTACAGATATAGCCAGCAATACTCTTTCTGCCATTATTATAGATAGGATTATCCTGTCTGACAAGAACTATGGGCTTACCATTTTCTTACATATTTTGATTGAATAATATAAGATTGATGAAAGCAGATTGACAATGCATAAAGGATTCTATATCATTAAAGATACATTAGATATTCTCTTTTTTACCAAACAGGGAAGGACGGTGCAAACGAAAAATGGCATTTGGTTTTATATCAACTTATCTCGGTGGTATTCTCATTCAGGCTATTGTAAATATTTTTGTCTATGCTCCGGCAATCATTGTGGCGCTGTACTTGTATGATCGATTTATAAAAAAATAGCATTAATAAAAGAGCTGTTTTCTCGACAGCTCTCAGACTGTAGACAAAGTGGTGTTTGACTATTAGGTCAAGCACCACTTTGTCTACAGTCTGAGCCACCGACAATTGTCAGTGGTCATATTTATGGATATGCTTAAGACGTATAAGGTAAGTACAAACATATCCCAGGACTATAAATAAAATGCTCACAAACAGATAATCTATAAGTGACCACACTACCAGTTGCGAAAAATCAACGAATACAAATTGTGTCTTCAAAAATAGATATAATCCGATTTTGTTTTTTATAAAAGTATAAAGACCGCAGATTGCTAACAACACTATTATCATTCGCAAACTCCAAGTCCTGATTTTAGAGGTTTGCTGTGTAGTAGTGATTTTTCGGAATACTTCCATTATCCTATTGCCGTGCATACCGGCGTGGAAGCTCATTAGCACCAATCCCCAATAGGAAGCCAGTAGATGCACTGTCCTTGCTGTGGCTGCTCCACCAAGATGCAGAAAACGAAATACATAACGGGATAGAATCATGCCGCTGATTGGCAAAGCCAGCATAATAACCACCAGTGCCAAGTCTATCGCTGTTCCTAAAATACGGAGTGGTGTGTACTTTCCACGCAGCAGATGTTTCCACCATGCAACATTCAAAATATGATGGGCAACGAAAAGTAGAGACATTCCAATGCCGAGATATTCATGGGCGGTTTCTCCCACCAGAGAATATGCCATCAGCAAAGGCAAAAGCAGAACCATTCCACTGTCTACGGCAATTCTCAACTTTTTATTCAATAAATCCATCCTCTCTGAGCCAGTCCGTCACATTGTTTCTGGCTGTATCACGGTCATTCTGGGCAGTCGTGCCGGGAATTGCGAAACCGTCTTTCATTTTGCCTTCTGTAATATCGGCAATCGTAGATTCCGTATTGGAAAGCCCACTGCCGCCGTGGGTGCAAAACGGAACAATGGTCTTGCCCGACAGATTATATCTCTCCAAAAAATTGTAAATGATCATTGGCATATCGCCCCACCAGTTGGGATAGCCGATAAAAAGCGTGTCATAATTATCCATATTGTCCACCGTGTCAGCAATTTTCGGGCGGGAATTGTCTGCCATTTCCTGTCTGGATACATCCAGAAGCCCCTGATAGGTGGTCGGATATGGTGTTTCCGGTTTGATTTCAAATAAATCGGCTCCTGTTTACTCCGCAATCATGCGAGCGATAATGCTGGTGTTTCCTTCCTCTACTACACCAACACCGTACTGCTCACCGTCAAGAGAAAAATAAAGCTACTAACATATTGCTGCCTCCTTCTATTTTTTCAGATTGTGCGGTGTCATCCGCTTGTAAAGTGTTCTGCTGCGTACTGTTTGCCGGAACTGCTGGTTCCGTTTGTATATCCTTATTATTAGATGTCCTTGTTTCACCTTCTGAAACAATTTCTGCCGAAGAACTATTTCCGCAAGCTGTGAGTGCCAATACCATAATACTCGATAGAATAAATATCAAAAATCGTTTCATAGTGTCTCCTTTACCAATCGCCCAGGCGCTCATTTTTATCCAAAGAAGCAATTTGTTCCATTTCATCCGGTGTAAGTTCAAAATCAAAAATATCAAAATTTTCCTGAATATGCTTTTCGTTATGAGAGCCGGGAATTGCAATGTGTCCATCCTGCAAATGCCATCTCAAAATCACTCACGGCTCTGCGGGAATTTGTTTACAACAGCACTGAGGACGCTTCTCCTACTGTAAATATTCCGATTTCAGAAATGAAAAAAGCAATTGCAACGAAACGGATCACGATTGTTGGCGGCAACGAAAACTGGGTTAAAAAGATTCGACAGGAGTTCCCAAACTGGAAATTTGTCAGCGCATCTGTATCAAGCACCGTGGATAATATGTCCATTTTAAAGGCAGAACGGGTTATCCTCTTTACAGATACACTTGGTCACAGCAATTATTACAAATTCATGCAAACAATCCAATCCCACCATATTCCTTTCAGATTTTTGCATGGCGTTAATATTGAGCGGAATATCGTTCAAATTTATGACGATATATTTGAAAAAAGATAGGAATAATTGCAAAAACGCTTTCTCAGCACTGTGTCTAAATTTTGACCTAAAAAAGCTCCTCCTGTAAAGGAAGAGCTTTCTTAGGTTAATGAGTACACACTTATGCGTATTTTATGATGTCAGAATTGTGTACTTGTTAATTATTATACAATACTTTGCCCGATATGACCAGCGCAAAACCTACATTTTACATTATCAATTCTTATAGCCGATAACCCATTTATTAGATTATTTCTTCACGATATACCAAAGGCTCTTTCCCTTTAATATAGTACTGAGAAAGAGCCTTCTAAATGATTGCATACACATAATTTTTTGTGCCTTTCGACGGGGAGCAAAATGCCTATACAAGATTATTATAGAATACTTTCTGGCAAAGAACCACTATAAATTTTCCATGTACTCCCTTTTACTGTTCCTATCTATACACATCAATCTGGCAGCTCTTCATCGTTTCCAGCGCAGCAGCTTGCTTTTCTGGTGTAACTCCGGCGCAGCAGCTTACATCCACTGAAATTATCACCTCCGGATACTTAGCTTTCAGGATCAACGCATTGGAGACCACGCATATATCCGTGCAAACTCCAACCAGTTCAATCTCATCGTTTGATCCAAAGCCCTCCCAGTTAAGCCAGCCAAAGGTCGGTTTGTCTATATATTCGCAGTTTTCCACTTCCAGCTCCGGCACGATCTGCCAGCCTTCCGTTCCATTGATGCAGTGCTTCACTGGTAACTTTTTCCCCTCCGGCGTGTCCAGATAATTCTCCTCATGGGTATCCCTGGTAAGAATTATCCAATCCCCGCGGTCCGCATACTCTTTTACTTTTGCCTGCACATTTGGAACAATTGCCTGCGCTTCCTGATTGCCAAGAGTTCCTGTCACAAAATCGTTCTGCATGTCGATCACGATCAAAACCTTACCTATTCCTCTTTCCTCCCGTTTTCCTAAATTATGCATTACCCTGCTATAATCAGAACATTTCGACTTCTGATGAAAATCTGCAACACCCCGAATACGGTTTCCCCCATTATACTACCAATTTCCAATTAGCAAAAGAAAAAAGAGGATGCCCCTAAAGCATCCCTCTCAAGTTTCAAGCAATTTCTACTTTTCAATCCACCCTATAAAAGTATTAATCTTTTCAATATCCGATTCATTCATAGTCCGTAATTTTTCACACACTTTTCTGTATGTGGTATCTTCATCATCCAGTGGTGCGAAAAACTCTGCCGGCGTCATATCTAAATAGGCAATTATTTTAAACAGTTCTTTCAGAGACGGTAAGGCCGCTCCGCTAGTTATGCCACGTATATATGATCCACTTTTATCCAAATCCAGACTCATTTTGTGCTCAGAAATGTTTTTGCTTAGTCTCAATTCCGTAATCCGTCTACGAACAAAATCCTCTTGCTGCGCATTGGCCATTTTCCCACCTCCCGTTTCAATTATTTTAGTATGAATTTGAAGATGGCGTTGGTTATAAAATTATCAATTTACATTTAATATGTTGCAATTCTAATGATTTTATTATCAATATATTATTTTAATTCATATTATCAATAGCAATGCACAGCATTTTTCAAATGGAGCTATATCTATTGGGGATGTACGGGCAATCAGACTCTTAGAAACACTAATCGAGTAGGAGGCGGTGACTAACCGCCGTCCTCTCACAGCTCTCACAGCACCGTACGTCAGATTGTCTAACGATTGGTATTCATGATATAATTAGGTTACAAGATATAGAGATTGGGGGCTTAATTATGGCATATATTGTTGGAGCAGACAGAAATCAATCCAGAATGATTACTGCATCGTTAGATGATCTAATTGATAAAGATAATTCGGTTCGCGCAATTGATGCCTATGTTAATTCATTAAATTTAACCACTGTCAAAAGCAGTGCTGAACAGACAGAAGTCAGCAGAGGTCATAGTAGCCGAGAGGTGAAGGACTGAATCAATAGGAGTTTCGAGTATGACCTGGAAAGGAGGAATGGGCAGATGGATGCAGAAAACAGAGAAAGCTGCTTGCAGAGAGATAGCGCGGAACGTAAAGGGTATGTAAGAGCGCACCGCTCATTCAACCGGATATGGAAAGAAAGAGACAGTGCAGAGCCGGATATTTTAGGTAAGATACTGGATAAGGACAACCTTGACAGAGCTTACAAGAGAGTGAAGGCGAACAAGGGAGCGCCGGGAGTAGATGGAATGACCATTGAAGAGGCGTTTGAGTGGTTGAAGGAACACAATCATGAACTGACAGAAAGGATACGGAAGGGACACTATACCCCGTCCCCTGTCAGAAGAGTGGAGATTCCGAAGCCAGACGGCGGAATGCGTAAGCTTGGCATTCCCACCGTCATAGACCGCATCATCCAACAGGCAATGTCACAACAGCTAATACCGATCTATGAGACAAAGTTTTCGGACGGGAGTTTCGGATACCGCCCGGAACGGTGTGCGAAAGACGCAGTTCAGAAGATAAATGAGTACGCAGAGCAGGGATATACAAGAGCGGTAGTTCTTGACCTGTCGAAGTATTTCGATACACTGAACCATGAGTTACTCGTAAAGATCCTGCGCAGAAACGTAAAGGATGAGCGGGTGATTCAGATGATAAAGAGGTATCTGAGAAGTGGAGTGATGGAAAACGGTGTAGTCGTTAAGACAGAAGAAGGTTCACCACAAGGAAATCTATCCCCATTGTTAGCGAATGTCTACCTTAACGAGTTTGACCAGGAATTCAACAAAAGAGGAGTACCGTGCATCCGCTATGCAGACGATATCGTATTGTTAGCGAGAAGTGAACGGGTGAGTTCAAGGTTTCGTTTACACTCTATTTCCAGAGCTCTGCTCGATCTGATTTTATTTAAATATCCGTAAATGTGCAGTTTCAACAAATCGGAACGACGATATGAAGATTGTCCTCTATTAGTTCCATTGTATTCTGTAAAACCCAGTTCGAATAAATTTAATGGATTAACATAGGCATCAATTGCGTGAACCGAATTATCTTATCAATTAGATCATCTAACGATGCAGTAATCATTCTGGATTGATTTCTGTCTGTTCCAACAATATATGCCATAATTCACCCCCCCCCAACACAATCTCTATATCTTGTAACCTAATTATATCATGAATACCAATCGTCAGACAGTCTGACGCACGGTGGTGTGAGAGGACGGCGGTTAGTCACCGCCTCCTACTCGATTGCACCCTTCTCATCTGATGAAAAGAATTTATTTTATCTTCACAAATGCCTTTCGCTCTTTCTAAAACATATCTTACTGCAATAGAAAAGCGTCCTCTGCTTTTATACAGGGACGCTTTTCTATTACCAGCCATCTATTTTTCTAGCAAGTCCTGTTGGTATAAACCACCACATAACTAATAAAATTATAAGTATTACATCCGCTACCTTCCCTAAAAATTGCAAAGGAATCATAGCAAATCCTATAATAGGTAACGTTAATACTTGGATTATATATTGTACTAATTCCCCCAATGAGAAAGAACCAAAAAACTTCGGCGGCGGATCGTCATAAGGAAATTTTTCACGAAAATCATAAGGATAGAGTAAATGTTTAATATACAATACGACTGCAGTAATTATAACACATTCCGGGTAAAACTGTATATATTTCATATTCGTTATATCCCCGCATAGTCAGAAAAGCGCAGTGCGTACCTGCCACTATAGCCGTACTGTAACGATAACCACGCCACATAATTAAAAAAATCTGTATATGTTTCGATAGTAAAACTAATCATTGTAGATGTTAAAGTTCCCAAAACAGATCCCGCTACTCCCGCACATCCACCAAGGATATAGCTGCAAACAACCACAGCCGAATTTTGAATCAATTTTTCCTTATCAACTTCTCCATAATTTAAGAGAATAGTATCATCTTCCATATACTGTTGAACTAAAGCATTCAAGCGAACATTTGGATCTTCCGAACACTTGGATATCATCTGATTTACCATCCACTTTGAATCCTCACAAAGATCTTCTTTATTTAAGCTCGCGTCAAATCCATTGAGCAATTCAGCCAATGCTGTAGAAAAAACATTTCTTGTAAGAACAAAATGTTCATATCCTTCTGTTAACGTCTCATAATTACCTTTTAATGAAGAAATCCCAGAAGCCAGTGACCCAACTTTTTGTATCGAACTTGAAACCTTTGTTGAACTCATATAAGTATCATATGCCTGTCGATCAGAAGCCGTCAGCCACCTTGCCAAAGCTCCATCAGGACCTGAACGTTGTTCTCCATCTAAAAGTAAAGCAGCCTTTCCCTGATTCCAAAAATAATCTTTTCGATCTACATAATGAGATATAAACATATACTTTGCTTCTTTGGCTATATCTTTTGCACGGTTCTGCTCGATGCTCCATTCAGCACAATCTATCGAATACGCAATAGATGTCGCTTTTGCCTCTTGTAACTCCTCGTCCTGAGCTAACGTTTCTATTCTATATATACTTCTTGAAGCGAGGTAATCATTGAGGAAAGCTTCCGCATCCGTCTCCCAATCATCAGTGATATTAAGATTTGAAAAATCTTCAACACTAAATTTAGTTTTGGTTGTATCTTCGAATTCTGACACAGCTTCCGCAGCTGCTAAGCCACTTACAAGGAAGTCATGCACTTCCGTACTATTGGAAGCTCGTCCTTGAGTTGATTCACTTGCAAAAGTCGATGCAGCAGTTGAGCACATTATGATACTCAATGTTAAGCCAAATGCAACAAAACGCTTGAAAGTTTTCATTCAATTTCCTCCCATTAATCTCAGTTTATTTGTATTAATGATATTACATTTTTTATATTCTGTCAAGTATCTTATTGCATTATCAAAATTCTGAAACATTTTATAATAAACCTATTTTCTCTATTTTTTGTGGTGGGCCACGTCCCTTGTTTACTATATTTTGGGAGATGATCTGAATCACCATTATGGTGGAGTTGCCAGATACCAAGATAGTACCGGAAAATATGGCCATCTATCAAGCGAGGGGCACATACTTACAGAAGCAATCTATACAGAGGTAACTATCTTTGACTCTAATAAAGCACATGTAAAAACCGAAGACGGCTCTGAATATGATATCGATAGCTATGGTCGGCAAATCGACTATTAATTTTGATTCTGAAGTAAATGCGTCACTTGCTGAGGTAGTGCTGCTGTTCAGCTATACATTTCCCACTACCTGGGCATGTTCAGGACTTTCACCTGCGAGAGCGCGCCCATGGCGCGCAAACGAAACGTGCGCCGCCGGGCGCACATAAAAAACCCAGGCACGATCATCACTGATCTCTGTCTGGGTTTCTTCCTATTATAATATAATCAATTTTGCCATAGTCTGGATAAATAGATTTCTCTCGTTTCCAAAAGAAATTTTCGTTCTGTTCATTGCCTCTATCAATATCGACATTACCGTATCCAATCGCTCTTCCGGTAATTTCCGATAGGCCCGTATTCCCCGCATCTGCTTTTCCGTAAGGCCTAAAAGCTTTAAAATTTCATTTTCCTTCATATCTGACAACAATAACGCTTTTTTCGCAACCCGGTAATTCCGAAGAAGCAGCCCATAAAGCTTAAGGCTATTATTCCCATGATCGAACAACTCCACCGCAAGCTTCATACCTTCCATAGGATCCAGTAAAAGCTTTGATGCCAATTCCCAGCTTTTCCCCACTGCTGCAGGAACAACCTGGTCAATCGTCTCTTTGCTCACTCCAGTATCCATGGACGCAAATGCAATCTGTTTAATGAAAATAGCTATCTGGTAAAGATCTGTCGTCTCATCTTTCCCGTCTCTGCGTTCCTGGTATGCATAAGCGCTCCTGTCAATAAAATATTGTAGCATCGGCTCCGGTATTGGACAATCTAAGGACTGAAAAGCTTTTTGGATCCAACATTGATAAGACTTTCCATTCAGCTTATCACAACATATGCCATGCTTACTTTTCCATGCATTCCAGTCCTTGCTGTTGTCAGGCTTTTCCGTCCGAATGATCAAACAGGAACTTTCCGGACACTCTTCCATAAGATACAAGAGTTCCTTCCTCTCTTTTTTCACATCCTCCACCTTATAAATGGCACATGGTACACCAAAGAATGAAATGCTCTGCAGAAATTCTTTCACTCCATCCATGTCATCAAATACCTGCACATAATATGCCGTATTTTCTGCTAATTTCCGTACTTCATGGTCAATACGGTATGGTTCCGTTCCATATACAATTTTCACCATTTTCTCCACTCACTTTCTCAGTAATTCGTACTCAATGAAGCGAAGCCGTGCCCTCATTGGTTACACTATAATGGCTGCGCTTCCTGTTCCATGACAGAATGTTTAAAAAATTCTTCGACATTTCCATTTAACTTGCCATACAGCATCTGTAATAATGGGATAAGATTCCATGACAAGAAGCCAATCCCATATGTGATTTCCACGTATCCATCGCAAAATCCAGTTTCGGAAGGATATATCATAATGAAAAAATCTTCAAATGAAATCACAAAATAATCCAGTTCCATGAAAATATCCGTTTCAGAAAGAAGCGGTGCATTTTCTCCTTTTATGAGTACAATGACAAACTCTCGCTCTTCTCCATAAAAATCGCATCGGAATTCATCAAATGCTCTGTAAAATGCCGCCTTCTGATCCCTGGACAATATATGATCCAGATCCTCCAATTCAGCAACTTCCAATAATTCAAACCCTAATGCCTTCATAATGGCATCAATCGTTCTTTTCCTCTGTCCATCTGCCACTTTCAATCCCTCAGAGCATTCATCACTGACAATACATAGAAGATTTTCAACCGGTACATCCTCCATTCTTAGTTCTGCCGTCTCATACTCACAGGTTATAATACCTGCTTTGATCAGCCGGTTTACTAAATGGCTGACCCACATCTGATAATGTGGATAATACCTGGCAGATCTGCCCATGTTGGAATTTGCATACGCATATGCCTCTTCTTCGTTGCAACCCCCCTGTTGAAAATAGTCCATCTGATCCAGATAACTCCACGGACAGAAAGCACCTTCTATCCTTTTCATGAGCCGGATCACCTGTTTTAATACTTCCACAAGCGCTCCTCCTTTAGCCGATAACACATTTCCAATTTCGCAGCAAGCAGACATGTTTTCCAGGCCGGCACATTATCTTTGTATGTACCATAGGAAATATAAAGACCGCCTCCATTAAACACATTGCCAAATACATTTAAGCCTCTTTGATCGGTCTGCTGGTTATCTTGAAGCACCAGCATAAGGTATGGTTCATCCTGATCATAAAGTTTCAGTAAATTATGATACTGTTCATAATTCATTCTGCATTTTGCAAGAATAGGTTCCAGGATCTGTTCTGCAGATGTTGTCACTCCACAGAAAACAACCTGATATCCTATTTTTTCAATCAGATATCGATAAGCTTTTGCAAAACTGTCATAATATTCGTATAGATTTTCCGGAAACGCTTCTTCCGCAAATTCATTCTCCCATGCGTACCGGAACAATATGTATTCACAAAAGTGTTCCTTATAATTGCTCAGATTTAGCATACTCCTCCTGCCTTTCCTAACACATAAAGAACAATCCCGCATAGGTCACATACCGGGGATACTGGAAACATGTCCTCCCAGCCGGTGTTCTCTTCTGGATTATATAACCAGTAGGAATGATCAGCAATCTGAATAAAGTCTGTCCCAGCCGAATACGAAACACTTAAAGACCGGCAAAACAGATCATATGCTTCAAATGCAATTTCACAAAGTCTCCGATCCTTACTTTTTTCGTACCAGCTTATTACCTGCTCCACAACGTCCAAAGTAAGTACCATCGTTCCACATTCCCCCAGATATTCCTTCAGCTCTGCTCTTACTTCTTCTGGAAAAAGTTCCAAGGTTTCTGTATCATCCTCACTGGCAGAAACTACATCAGTGAATCCAATAATTCCAGGATATGGAGTTTCTACACAAAAGAGTACTTCTTCATTTTCACTGATGAAGTCATCTTCATCGTCTGACTCAATCCATTCGATCGATAAATCATAAACTTCCCCCACTTCAATCCCATATTCCTGAAGGATGCGTTGTACCGCTACCTGCAAAAGTTCCATCTTCATGCAGTTATCCCGAAAAGAATAATCAAAGCATTTTTCATACTGCATCAGACGCTTTGCATAGGCAATGATCTTACGCAGTTCTTCCGGATGATCGAAGAGCTTCTGATAACGCTCCTTATTCACTATCTTCAAAAAATATTCCCCTTTCTGCCCCCGCATTTACCGTAATAGCATTTCCCTTAAACACATCAAAATAAACTATTTTATATGGAAGGAACCCGTTTCTTAAAATTCCGAGAGTAGCTGATAAAGCCAGCATCGCCGCAGCCATATTGGTAATCCGATGCTGCGGTGAAGACTGGTTGATCACCCCACAGCTTAATTCACTTGCCCGTTTTTCCCGGCTACGCATGATTTCCGGGAAATAATACGGCCTGGAAGGCGACAGCATCTTTCCATTCTTTTTGACTGCAGCTACAACCTCGCCAGTGTGAAATTCATTTGCCGTATCGATCCAGATACCAGTAGGCGTCTGACGGAACCATTTTTCCATTTCCTGTCTGGCCCGGTGATTATCAACTGACCCAATCAGTATCGGGACCGTGCGTCTATAATACGCTCCTGACATCTGTTTAAAGACCACTTTTAACTGCTCTGCGGAGTCAATGTACATTGGATATGCTCTTACTTCGATCCCATAATGGTCTCTAAGAGCTTGTGCCAGTACCATTGCCTTATGCTGGCCAACATCATCTTTCAGGAAATTCTGCCGGTCAAGGTTCTTCTGCTCCACCCGGTCTCCATCGATTATGGACAATGCATAGGAGTTGCGTTCCTCCTTCGTTAAGGATGAAAGGATCGCCCCTAATTCCTTCAGATAATAAGAACCGGTCCCACCAGTGCCTACCACAACCAGTTGATAATGATAAACTTCGGTTGATTTCCGGCCCAGAGAAAGATCCAGCTTCTGGTCGTTATGAAGCTGTGGTCCTATTTGGGCCATTTTTTCATTCACACAAAATGTCCCGCATTCAACCTGTCCTTCTTCATAGACAGCCACAATCTTTGACATGGCAAGGTTCACCAAAAACATTCTTTCCAAATGCTTCCAGACAAAATCTTTGCTTTTCTCTTCCGTGTTTAAAAAAAATGGTTCCTCTCCACTTCCGTCATCCACATACAGCTTTGCATCTCCAAATTTCAGATACAGTTTTCTTTTCGCGGACAGTTTTTTCCATTCCGTTCGGTAGTCTCCAGGAATACTCCCATCGCTGCAATCAATCATAAAAACATAATCCCGTTTGGAAATCTGTAGTACCTGACTGTCTATAGAAAAATCTCCCGGAACAGCTGTCACCTCATAGTCATACTGTTCTTTCAAAAGTTCTGATAATAAAAGTGCCCTGTTCTGACCAAGATCTTCCCGGATATATACCGCGCCAAGGTCCTCTTTACTGATTGAACCAGGATCGAAAACCGTAATATCCGTCCGGATCAAATTTTCCTGTTTCATATGAAGATACGCAATCATTTCCTTTAAAAAGAAGGAGCCGGTCAAGCCAGCCCCTATCACAATTACATGCAGATTAATACGCATGTTTGTTTCTCCTTTCCCTGTTTACCATAAATTCTGGCAGTTTTAACACATCCGGCATCTCTTTTGTCCTTTCTTCAGATTCCAGAACGTATTGTAAAAGAAGCGCTTCCTGGCGCTTTTGGATCCTCCTGGCCGCTGCACGCTGCCGGGATCTCTTTTTCCTTGTGAGACAGCTATACCCCTTCGCCAAACATAGTCTGATCAGCTTCATCACACCATGCAGCAATAAGGATATAATAACCACAACGAAAAAGGCTTCCATAAGCACCAGAATACCAATTCCAATGATAAAAAGACTGCTATCCTCTAACAATGCAATTTCCGTTCCTGTAAGATAGGCTCTCTCTGACTTTGCATTCAGGGATTCCTGCATTGTTATCTCACTCTGCATCGCCCGGAATGCCCAACCGAACAGAAACCGGCCATACTCCTCCAATTTTTCAATCATAAACCTACCCCCTCCGATTATAATAATGCGACCAGCTGATCAGCATAACCACATCCACACAGCAAAGGATCTCCTTTTCTCCAGGTAAGCTCCTCTGCTGAAATCAGAAAATGATGATCCTGCGGACAGTAATCTTTCCGCAGGCCGCGGTCAATGGAATACACATGGAAAATACCTTCAAAAAATCGTGCCATTTCATACGATGGAACATAAATGGCTTTTGTCTTTTCCTGCCCCACCAGCACAATATAGTGGCTTCCATTTCCGTTGCTCTTGTTGTAGACCTGATGAAACCAGCCCAAAACCCAGGACTGCCGATCCTCGCCGGAATCATAAACAACCGCTTTCATCTGTTCTTCTGTGAGAAAAATCTGTTTATCTGCCCCTAGTACAGCTCGATAAACTTTCCTGTCATCGCCGCAGGATACCACGCCGTAAAGTCCAGGAAATGTTTCATCCTCATCATCTGTGGCAGAGAAAAAGGCCGGGATCCTGCCATGGGAATGAAATTCTCCAACTTTTACCAATCCTGAAACTTCATAACACTCTAAATAAGGCTCCCGTTCTGCTTCAACGGATGCATGATATACCTGTTGGAAGGGCACAAACCACTTAAAGTTGTTTCTTGTTGGATCATAAAAAAGATGCACAGCTACTTCGCTGTCACAGTTTTCGCAAAAAAACTGTGATATAGCTAACCAATAAGAAATATCCACTTTTTCAAGTTTCCAGATAAAGAGTTTCTGGTCACTTTCCAATGAACTTCCGCAGTAAAAGCATGGATGGTTCAGAATTTCATAGATTTCTCCCTGATACATCACCCGCTGTCTTCCGATGGAAAGCTGCATTTTATCCAGTGTTTCCTTATCATCCGCACCTTTTTTGCTGCCCTTTGTTCCCACATACAGAATGTTCTTGTCTTTTCCGAGCCAGGTAAACACCGCACCGGCCAGCCGGTATTCCAGATGTCCTTTTGCATCCAGGAAATTCAGCAGATCCTCTTCCGTGACGGACTTTTTACCGCCAAAATCCTCTGAAGATAAGTCATATGAGGTAAACATCAGAGATAACTTAACTCCGTCAATGGCATACTTGGTCACTTTAACCGTACTGGCACTGGATGCACCAGCATACTTCGGGCCAAGATAGTATTTTTCGCCACACGGGTACAGATCATATAAGGATCCATAACCATCAAGTTCCTTGAGCTGTTCTTCAAGTGTCTCTGCTTCTTCGCTGATTCCAATGGTAAGCTCTTCTCCTGCTTTCAGTACCATGATCTCTTCTGTATCTTCAAACGGTACGGTGATTGCAGAAGATTCTGCCGGAAGGAGCACAACATTGTTTTCGTTTTTAAACAAAGTAAGCTTTAATCCGCTAAGCCCCTTGCTCTTTAACACATACTCAAACAGATTTGTAAGGTCCACTTCACCTGTTAATGCCGTAACATCCACTGCTTCTGCTCCAAAGAACACCTGCATTCCGTCAACCGAGATGGTTCCTTTTTCCACTCCTTCATGATTCTTCGGGCGGCACAAATATGCATCCTCTTTCTTTGAAACATCACAGATTGCAAAGAATGGGCCCTGCTCTGCCAGAAACTGCTTCACTTCTTCCTCTGTTCCTGTTCCCTCCGTCATCATCAGATCACCAGCAACACTCTTTAACGTAAGGGGCAACTTGTAAACCGTTTTCGGCGCAGCTTTTTTCTTCTGCTTTTCTTCCTTCTTCTTTCTCGGTGCCTCTTTCTTCTTTGCCTCAGCCTTCAGCTCATTAAATTCCTCAAAATCAAAAAAACTCATCTGCATAACCTATTTTCCTCCTCTTATCGCAACACATAAGTTGCTTAATTGATTTCCGTTTTCTTGCAGCCATTTCTGTGGGAACACTTCCATTTCCTTAAGTGTTTCCAGAAGACCGGACTGTTCTTTAAATTCCGGATGCTCCACGATCCGGTTCTGGTACAGATCATTATTGGTTTCTGCATCAAAAAATGACTGGATCAGCTTCTCCGCATCTTTGATCGAAGTCATTTTCGGAAATACCGTATTTCCCCAACATATTTTTCCATTATCATATACATTTCCAAATGGGTAATAACATAACCTGCTGGCCGGCCCGATCATCCCGGATGCATCCCGCTTTAAGGCAAAACAAAAAGAGGCGGATAACATCCCCTCTCTTACCTTAAATAGAAATGCCAGATCCGGAAACACAACCTGTTTTGGTACTCCAAACAGATAAATAACCCCCAGATGTGCTGAAACCGTGATGATCACATCAAAGCTCTGTTCCTTATTCTGGATCAGTACCCCGTCATAAAATCCGTTTGGTATCTGTCCGATTTCAAGGCATCTCTCCTGCTCCGCTTCAATCGTGCTCATGGCCCTGATGAAATCGGCCATCGTAACTGTTTTTTGAACAGCACTTCCATCACCGAAGGAAAACTCCACTCGAACTTTTGCGAAAGTTTCCTCATCACTGACTGCTGCCCATTTTACAATATTGCTCACCTTGTCCCTCCTCTTACAACATTCTCCGTCGTTTCACTACAGAACATCGCTTGATCTGTTCAAAAAAGCTATGCACCAGCGCCTCCGAATTGTACCGCGTCTGATAAGCCCATACTCCGGCATCAAGAACATCAAACAATTCTTCGATTGGAATTTCTCTAGTGATCGGACTCACCGGTGAAAAAAACGCCTCTTCATTCCGTCGTTCCTTTTGCTTTTTTTCATCCCATCGCTCTTTATAGAGCAGTTCATACATCCGCTTAACCTCGGACATATTTTTTCTCTCCTTTCCTGGTTCGTCTATAAAATAAAAAAAGCCAATGCACACTTATGCATTGACTAAAAAATAGACTACCCCTTTTCAATGATCCGCAAGATCTCACCCATAGCCAGAGGCCACTATCATCGAAAGAAATAATCTTGGTTTGATTATAGCATTGATGGCTCTAATTAACAAGGAACATTTCATATTGCCGGAAGCGGCATTATTATAAATAAATAATTGCATAAAAAATTCAGATCAAGTTATAATTTCCTTGCAACTTTTTCTTCTCTTTATCCGTCTAATATATGAAAACAAAAAGAAAGGAAATTATGTAATGATCCATTCTAGCGCGCGGGATTCCATTACCGTAGAGACCGAACAGGTCTTGATTGAAAAATATGACCGGCTATACCGGTTAGCTTACAGTTATGTTCACAATGAAGATGATGCCCTGGATATCGTCCAGGAAAGTGCCTGCAAAGCCATATATCAGTGCAATTCCTTAAAAGATTCTACGAAGCTTTATGCCTGGATCTGCCGAATTGTGGTAAACACCACTATGGATCTTTTAAGAATCAGGAAAAAAGAGGATCTTCCCGGGGAACTTCCAGAACAGGCGTCTGAAGATGTTTACCAGGAAACCGATTTAAAAAATGCCCTTGAGAGCCTGGAACCTCAAAACCGCACGATTGTTATCCTACGGTATTGTGAAGACATGAAACTGGAAGATATTGCACTGGCTGTTAATGAAAATCTGAATACTGTAAAAACCAGGCTTTACCGTTCTTTAAAAAAGCTGCGTATCAACCTTGAAGCACCTGACACCAACTGACCAGAAAGGAGTTCCTACTATGAAAGAAAACAATCATACACTTTATGATTTAAAACAGGAATATGAGCAGATTCCCGTTTCTCCACATGCCAAAGAACGTATTTTAGCCGGAATTGCACAAGGCAAAGCATCTGTTAAGGAACAGGCAAATTCCGCAAATGTGAAAAACAGGAAAAATAAACCACGCCTCGTTTATATTTTACGAAACACCGGTGCAACTGCTGTGGCAGCCATGGTCGCGCTGGTAATCCTTACAAACGTGAACCCTACCATCGCAAATGCCATGGAAAATGTTCCTATCCTTGGCCTAATTTCCAAAATCGTTACCTTTCGGACTTACGAAAACCAGACCAATCACTTTGAAGCTAAAGTGGATGTCCCGGAAATAGAATCTGCACCTGCAGAAATCAACCAGAGCATTGAAGAATATGCCAATGCCTTAATCTCTCAGTATGAAAGCGACCTGCACTCATCCCAGGGAGAAGGCAATTACTCGCTCACTTCGTCTTACCAGGTTGTAACGGATACAACCAACTATCTCTGCCTACGAATTGATACCACGCTGGTAATGGCCAGTGGAACCGAATATACCAAAGTTTTCACCATTGATAAACGCACTGGCAAAATAATTTCTTTGTCTGATCTTTTCCGTAACAAGCCAGAAATACTCACTGTGATCAGTGAAAATATAAAGGAACAGATGCAGGCGCAAATGGCTGCTGATTCCTCTGTTACCTATTTTTATAACAGTGATACGCCAGAATGGGATTTTAAAG
Organism: Ventrimonas faecis; assembly: GCF_040096075.1. Taxonomy (NCBI): domain Bacteria; kingdom Bacillati; phylum Bacillota; class Clostridia; order Lachnospirales; family Lachnospiraceae; genus Ventrimonas; species Ventrimonas faecis. The sequence continues at coordinate 12,051 of NZ_JBBMFJ010000012.1, read as the reverse complement.
AATTAAGAGGTGATGAAAGCTTTTATTTCAATGAGAAAGGTGAACTTGTGATCACCTTTGATGAAACGGATGTTGCCCCCGCTTACATGGGCGCGGTAGAATTTGCCATTCCACAATCAGTAACTGGCACACTGGAATAAACAGCAGGTGCATTCCTACATTAATATATAGAAAGAAGAAGCTGTCGCAATCATCAAAATTAGATGATAAAGCGGCAGCTTTCGCTTTTATACAGCAAAAGGAGCTGCGCCCTACAAATAATCATTCAAGGCAGACGTCTAAAATCCTTAAACCAGTGGTTCAACAAGCGGTATGCCTGTTTGCGAAGTATCAAAGATAAGCAGCCTTTTGGAAGAAATACTACAAAGCACCATGCAGCCTTTCAGAAAAGCGAAACAACCAAACCCGTGATCATATGAGCAAAGCTGCCAAGAAGATGATCCAATACTGTATTCAAAAAGAGGTCGGAACGTTGATTATTGGCTACAACAATATGTTCCAGCAATCTTGGCCGGCAGATGAATATTTAAACGATGAATCTCCGGATTCCTTTACAAGATTCAGTAAATCTGAAAAGCAATCCTGTATCAATGCATCTTTTCCTGATGTACTCGTTCATTTTCATTTAAAAAATAGGTTGCACGCAAAATAGCTCGCTCCCCTACAGTTTCACGGATCATGGAAATATTTTTCATAAATTCGTGTTTTGATACCTGGCTAAGCACATCCTTTCCAAAACAATCTGCAACCATTTTTATTTCTTCCAGAATTGCAGTATCATCCGGTGTCAGACTCGCATGAGAACTCTTTATCTTTCGTGTATAATTCTTACAGTAGAAGAAGAATCCAGTCCCATTGCATTGGCCTCGTCCACATCCAGATGACATTCCAGAATAGATCGCTCTGCTACACAAATTATCGTATTTCTTAAAATTCCACCGCGCTCTCCGCCAACTTCAATGCATACACTTTCTCCATTTTGTACGCCCAAGCGTTCCGCATCAGCCAGTGACATATGAATATGACGTTTTGCCACCATTACGCCACTCTCTATTTGAGTGGAACCTTTTGGACCAACAAGGGTAATTCCCGGAGTTCCAGTACATTCTCCAGAAAGCCTAACCGGTGCTTCTATACCAAGTTTTAAGCAATCACTAGCCAGAATTTCAACCTGACTTGCCTTGCGAATTGGCCCAAGAATTCTCACCTTCTCAATTGTGCCATTTGGTCCACACACATCCACAGTTTCCTTACAGACGAACTGGCCCGGCTGAGAAAGCTCCTTAAATTTTGTCAGTTCATATCCAGCACCATAAAGCTTTTCCAAATCTTCTGTCATAAGATGCACATGACGATTAAAAACACCCACGGGAATCTGTTCGGAATCTATATTGTTATCGGAAGTACTTTTTACTGCTGCCAGGATAATTTTCATAATTGTTTCGCACTGATCCAACGGTATTTTCCTCCCTGTTATGCTTATAACCTACTTGTTGATAGATAAAATTATCTGTAAAATTATTTACCGCGGCGCTCCAGTTTTCATGACCAGTAATGAACTGCCCTCCCCTTGCATCACAGCACCCTATCTTCTAAGTATATTTTTTCTTTCTGAAGCATAAATTCCCCACCCTCATCTTATTATCAACATCATATAGCATACGGTGATATGCAATTTTTGTCGATAAATGAAGTGATATAGAATATGCACAAAATAACACTCTTATAATTTTCCCTGCTTACCATGCCCCCTCTACCATCTTTTGGCACTATTTCCTGATGATCTAATGCCTGCATTCATTTACAATTTTATTTATAATACTTCTAAAGAATAATATATAGTTTTATAAATAATGCGATGATCCATCCCGGCACCTGATCCGTCGAAGGAGCATTTCTTCCAGGAAATGCCTTTCTGGCTGTAGAATGACAAACTCGCACTCATACTGCTCCAATTCCAGTCGAACTTTCTCTATATTTTTTCGAATACATGAAAATTCCATACCTGTATCAAAATAGACGCAGTGCGTTAACGGCCAGTTCTTCTCCATAAGCCCTAAAACCATTGGCTTAACAGTAATAAGGAACTAATTCACTTACCAACTGTTAGCTGACGGTTTCCGGGGTGCATACGGACAAATCCCTTCTGATTTCTAACAGGAAGTCAGACTGGATTTTCTATTTTATAATCAGAATTATGGAGGATATACTGTGAAAGTCTTAATATCTTGTGCCTACAACATTGATAACTGCCATGTAGGACTGAAATTCTTAGATGGCAGCAAGATTACCATTGATACGATTGCGGCGGAAAACGAGGTTGGCGACAATATGTATCAGCGGTCAGAGCTGGACTATCTAATCTACAATGATCCGATTGGATATGCAGACCTTGTTTTGAACGGAAACCCCGAAATTTATCTAAAAACTGTAACTGAATATAAACCCTTAGATTAAAACTCAGCCCTCTGCCTTTCCATTGGCAGAGGGCCGTTTTTGCTTAACAGTTATTGAGCATCCCTTAATTGCTCTACAACGCTGCATTTCGCTGCGTTGTCATACATCATGCAAGGAATAAGCCACCCCAGCAGAAGAAATACCGGAATTGTCAGCAGGACAGGCAGAATGGTGAATCGATACTCAAAGAACCAGAACATACTGCCCAGCATTTTTCCTGCAAGAGGTCCAACCACCAGTGACAGAATAAAGGCCGCCGCTACGGAGGACATTGCGTAAAACAATCCCTCGTAGATCAGCATGGTTTTGAGCTGCCGGTTCGTCATTCCTACAGCCTGAAGCACAGCAAATTCACGGCGGCGGGAAAGAATACCGGTCATCATGGCGTTGAAGAAATTTAAGAGTCCCACCAGTCCGATGATAGCACAGAGGATACCACCTACCAGAAGGAACATCTGCCGGAACTGAGCAAACTCAGAGCGAGCCGTGGCTTTGCTTTCATACATCAAGGGCGAAAACTCACCGGCAGTGAGCTTCGATAGATATTGCTCTGCTTCGGCTTCGTCAGCGTCGTCCGCTGTGTCGAACAGGTAGAGCATCGGAATGGCCGCACCACCGCTGTCCCTCTGTGCGGTATCCACAGACAAAATTGCCTCATATCCAATACCACCATAACGATAACTCATGGAATGCGGAAGCTCTACCAAGGCGCAGACCGTGTACTCTACATCTCTGGCTCCATACAGTTTTTCCTGAAGGTACTCCTCCGGTGTATCTTCGGTGCAGAGTTTCCCAGTGTGGCTGTCGATATATTTCACATCGTCCGCATAGGTAGCTGTGATCGTGTCTCCCACCTTGGGGTAGTATTCAGGATTGGGCAGATTACCGTAGTCATCTAAGAAAACCGCAATGGCAATAGCGTTATTGTTTGGCTCCAGCATAGGAGAAATATCTCCATCGAATACTTGCAGCTTGTCAAACAGGCTGTTATCCAGAGCCTCGATTCTGGTCTTTCCCATCACCATATTGCCCCGGTGCTCCATGCGGCTCATATGGCTGTCCAACTGCTCAGCACTTTCGAACAATGCATAGTCCTGCCGCAAAGCATCCTCCGTCATCCACAGATATGCGGGTTTTCGCACAGCATATCCCGTGCCGGAAAGACTGGCCTTTGTGTTTGCTGCGATCTCTTCGATTTGTTCTGGCGTAATGAATTCATCTGCCGGGTTGTAACGGAAATAGTCGGGCGTGCTGACGATAAAATCGGCGCAGGTCATGGAGGATACATATTTCTCCATGCTGAAGCCGCCCACAAAGGCACACAGCGCATTGAACAGTGTCACCGACAGTGCCAGAGACACCACCACCAGCACCGTCTTTTTTTTGTTTCGTCCCAGATTGGCAAAGGCCATCTGATGGAGCTTCGCTCTCCGGGTACTGCGCTGTTTTTTCTTGGTCTGCATCGCATCTGTATATTTGGTAGCCTCCACCGGAGAAACCCTGGCTGCCATTTTCCCGGGATTGGAGCAGGACAAGAGCACCGTCAGCAGAGCAAACAGCACGGAGCCAACAAAGATCACAGGCGAAGTGCTGATGGTGGTGATGCCTGCATCCAACTGGGTGGAGCGCAAGACAACAGGCACCAGAACAGCGCCAATGCCATAGCCCAGCAGCAGCCCCGCCGGAATGCCGATCAGACAAAGCAGAAGTGCCTGCTGGCGAATGATGCGTTTGAGCTGCCGGGGCGTTGTGCCAATGGTTTTCAGAAGCCCGTAAAACCGGATATCCCCCGCAACAGAGATCTGGAAAATGTTATAGATGATAAGATACCCGGTGAAAATCACCAGCAGCAAAAAAGCTGCTATGGCGATCATCAGCTCTGGATCGAGCTGCGACTCCAGCTGGGATGAGGTATATCCCCAATTGACACCGATTCGGACGCTGTTGGGATCAGTAAAGCTGTCCCATGTGTAGCCAAGATCGGTATCCACCTGCTCCATCTGCCCTTGAATGTTTGTACTGGAAGCCATCATGACATTCAGGTCAGTGCGGAAGGGCTGTAGCCCTGTTTTCACTGCCTGCGCTTCAATGTCATCTGCGTAATCACGGCTGATGTTGATGTAGTGAACAGGCATTAGTTCATCATAGTCCCAATAGCCTACCAGCGTAAAGGTATCTGTTACCGTAAAGCCGGTTTGATTCTTGTCCGTAATGGAATAGGAAACCGTGACCTTTGCGCCCAGCTCCGGTGTCACGCCAAGCAGCTGCAATGCTGCTGTATCCATGGCAACTTCTTTGCCGCTTTCGGGCATCCGTCCGGTAGTGGGGGTGGCATAGCTCCATTTGGTGCAGTTGGCGTCCATGTAGCTGATCTCTGCAGGCGTTTTGGCAAAGACACCCTCCGCAGTGATGCCGATTGCCTTCCGTGCCCCCACAGCCTTCACCTTTGGGTGGGCAGCGATACGTTCCGCCTGCTCGGGGGAAACATCCTTAAAGGTGCCGTGCGCATAGCCGCCTACCTGTCGAAACTGGTAGGTTTCATAACTGGCGTTCAATGACAAGACAATGGTGAACATGGACGTAAATAGCAGAGTTGTCAGCGCAATGGCAAAAATGGCGATCAGATTGCGGCGGCGGTTCGCATAAAGAGATTTTAAGCTGAGCTTCCGAATACATTTTCTGTTTTTGACATTCATCGTAGCCACCTCCCGTTAGTTCTGGGAGACGATCCGACCATCTTCGATACGGATAATGCGGTCTGCCATCTGCGCAATTTCTTCGTTGTGGGTGATCATTACGATTGTCTGGGCGAACTTTTGACTGGTGACTTTCAAAAGGCTCAATACATCCTGACTGGTTTTGGAATCCAGATTACCTGTCGGTTCATCTGCCAGAATGATAGCGGGTGCGGCTGCCAGCGCACGGGCGATTGCTACACGCTGCTGCTGACCGCCGGAGAGCTGATTGGGCAGCGCATCCAGACGATCATCCAGCCCAAGGGTCTGTACAATCTGCTGTACGAAATCCTTATTGACCTTGCCACCGTCCAGCTCAATGGGTAGAACAATATTTTCATACACATTCAGCACCGGAACAAGATTATATGCTTGGAACACAAAGCCGATTTTCCTGCGGCGGAAGATGGTCAGCGCTTCCTCCTTTAGGGAGAAAATATCCTGTCCGTCCACCATGACCGTGCCGCTTGTAGGGCGATCCAGCCCGCCCAGCATGTGCAGCAGCGTGGATTTGCCGGAGCCGGATGTGCCGACAATTGCAACAAATTCGCCCTTCTTTACACTTAAATCAACTCCATCCAACGCATGAACTGCGTTATTGCCGGAGCCATAAATCTTTTTCAGGTTTTTTGCCTGTAAAACTTCCATAAATGAGTACCTCCATGAAAAAATCTGTATGTATGAAAGGAAATGATCCTTTGATGCATACAGATTATCGCATAGGAATCTTTCCACATTCTTTCCGGCGGAAAATGAAATCTAACAGTTTTGATAGAATTGTTGTTATTTCGGCAGAAATATGGAAAACGTACTTCCTTTTCCCGGAACGGAAGCAACCTTGATATAACCGCCCTCGCCGGATATGATCTGTCGGGCAAGGTATAAGCCGATGCCGACCCCTTCTTGTTTCTGTACACTATTTGAGCGGTAAAAGCGAGCAAATATCTTCGCTTGCTCACTTTCCGGGATGCCTGAACCGGTATCCGATATATCGATCCTTGCAAACATTTCATAGCTTACGGCAGAAATAGTAATGGTGCCATGCTCTGTATATTTGATGGCGTTGTCTACGATATTAGCCAGCGCTTCCGCTGTCCATTTGAAGTCGAATACAGCAAAAGCATCTGTATCCTGCATTTGCAAAGACAATCCTTTTTCAGAATCCTTGGCAGTATATTGTTCTACCACACTTTCAAGCAGCGGCTGCAGCGCTGCTTGCTGAGGGGAGAGTGAAATGATCCCGTTTTCCAGTCTGGAAAGCTTTACGAGAGAATCGATCAGAAATCGCAGCTTTTCCGATTGTTTGTACAGCGCCTCCACATTTGCCTTCGCCGATGCAGGCAAAGTTTCCTCCATCAAAAGCTCGCTGTATAACAGCAGATTTGCAATCGGCGTTTTCGTCTGGTGGGAAATGTCCGCAATCAAGGTTTTGATTTTGTCTTTTTCCTGCGCTATGTTTTGAGAAGATGCTTCTGCGGCGGAAAGATAGTGCGCAAACTTCGTTTCCAATGCAGATAGCTGGCTTTCATCAAAATTGGTTTCAGAAAAGGAGCCGGTCATGGCAGCGTCCAGCATCCTTTCGATTTCTTCCATCGTTTTTCTGATCTTCCTCCGCTCCCATAATACAGCAGCTATCGCCGCCAGAAAACATAGCAGTATGATCACAATGCCGGTTTTATTCATCTTTTGTCACCCAACTATAACCGATTCCGTAGATGGTTTTAATGTATTTCTGTGCGCCAAGCTTATCCCTCAGACGCTTGATCGTAACAGACAAAGCATTTTCATCCACATATTCTGCGCCATCTGTCCAGATCCGGTCGACAAGGGCTCCACGGGTCATGGTTCGGCCACGATTTTCAACAAGCAGACGCAGTAATTTTTGTTCTGTTTTACTCAATTCCACTTTTGAATCTCCCACATAAAAGGTCATAGCCTCAAAGTCAAAGTGAAATAGATCCATATGGAACGGCGCATTTTTATGGTTTGACGCTTGCTTTCGCAGTTGGGTATTCACCCTTGCCCGCAAAACCGAAAGAGAAAAGGGCTTGGTAATGTAATCATCAGCACCTCTCTCCAGTCCGTCTACGATGTCCAGATCGGTGTCATTGGCAGTCAGCAGAATAACAGGAACCCCGGGCGTGTTTTCCTTGATCTCCCGGAGCAGCTCAAGCCCACTGCCATCCGGCAGATTGATATCCAGCAGGATCATGGATACACTCCCGCAAAGCAATTGTTCTCTTGCCGCTTTTAGATCATGGCAGGATATAATCTGACGGTCATCTGCTTTCAGCGCTTTGCCTAAGCCTTGATTCAAACCGATATCATCTTCAACAATCAGTAATTGCTCCATATATCTCATGATCTCCTCCCACGGCACTCACCATCTGTCGCAAATCCTGCTTCCCACCCAGATGATGGATCCTGTAACATGCCTCCCAGGATAAAAAGGCAGAATTCACATCTACATGAAAAATAACTTTTTTCATATTTGCTCCTTTAAATCGAACTCCTGTTCTGTTTATATTTTAAGCATTTCGTTTCCAGATGTCAATATGGGATTTTCAGGCAAAAAAAGCGGCTGACCTTTTCGATCAACCGCTCATAGATATTATTTCACACATTTAGCATTCTGCTATGCCAAAACTCTGCTCCGCAAGATCCTTATACTTCCCAGAGTCCCCGCTGTCTTCCCCTTTTTACGAACCGCTCCTCTAAATCAAAAATAGTATACGGCGGCTTGTATGGCTCCTCGATATAACTCTGAAGAGCTCTAAGCTTGTCCCAATACTGCGGCAGGTTATGATAAATTGCGTTCAGCTCCCGCAAATTTTTATTCCGGCAGCACCAGCAGCTTACTCGGTCAAGAATAGAATACAGCTCTATGCCTCCCTCCTGCCAGCTATATCCCTTCGCATAACAATACTGAAGACACTGATATTCAGTCCAGCCCCATTCGACCAATGGATAGCTCTTTCCCTTTACCCGGCCAGATTCATCTGCTGCGATTCCTATGTACTCCACCGCATTTGCTCCAAGCGATTTTACATATTTTTCGCAGGCATTGATCTTAAGGCGTGTCATCCAGCGGCATGGCCCACCGCACCAATAACTTCCATAATGCGATGATCCATCCCGGCACTTGATCCGACGAAGGAGCATTTCTTCCAGGAAATGCCTTTCCGGCTGTAGAATAACAAGCTCGCACCCATACTGCTCCAATTCCAGTCGAACTTTCTCTATATTTTTTCGGATGCATGAAAACTCCATACCGGTATCAAAATAGACGCAGTTCGTAAGTGGCCAGCCCTTTTCCATAAGCCCTAAAACCATTGCCATGGAGTCCTTTCCTCCTGAGATAGAGGCAACATATTGTTTTTCTTTTTCCATAATCACCATATTCCAGAACTGGATATGGCAGCACCTGTAGCCTCCCATGCTACTAATCATTCCTGATCCTCACGCTGTTTTCAGGTGCTTTATGCGAAGTACAACACTCTTATCGCAACCTGGTCTACCAGGATCTGATTATTTTCCTTTCTCTAAGTTTTCTTTCCCATCCTTCAAAACGAGTTTTCCCGTACCAGCAAAAGAAATCTTCTTAAATCCCACAGAATCGCAAAAGAATAATTCTTTGCCATCGATCTGAATAATATCTCCTACTGACATGGAACGCATCTTTTTTCTATTGGGACGATCTGGACGATTTAATCGTTCATACAGACCTTCCATAACTACTGATATATTCAGTGCCGTTCCTTCCTGCTCCTTCACTTCCGTCTCATAAACAATTTCATAATCCGTACGAATTGGATTAAGCTTAAATTTCTGAAGCTGCTCCAGTGAAAGAAACATCATTTTTATCCCACGTTCATTATCCTCTTTCAGCATCAATATCTCGATCTTCATAATCTTCCTTTTCTCTTTGATAAGCTCTACTCCAGTCAACCGGCTCTCCAAAATAGGCCGGCGTCATATCAACACCACCATACCCTTCAGGGAAGCGCTCTGTAATATCCGGTATATACTGCTTCATTTTCATTCCCCTTTCGTAAAATAAAGAAGGCTCCTAAAAATCAGAACCTCCTCTAATATGTACATATTTAGTTAAATGGCAACCCCTCATCTTCTACACCATTCGGTATTGACATAAAGCCATCACCGATCGGCTTTCCCATTTCTGGTGCCGTTTTTCCTCCCGCTGACGTATTTTTACTATCAGCAAATTCCTGATCATCTGCGATGATGTCTGTGGTATAAACACGCTGACCTTCTTTGTTGGTGTAACTGCCTGTCTGAATACGTCCGGACACCAGTACACGCATCCCCTGACGAAAATACTTTTCTGCAAACTCACCTGCTCTGTCAAATGCCACGATGTTAATAAAATCGGCTGTCTGCTCATTTCCGTCCTGGCTCTTTCTTGCTCCTCTCCGGTCAACGGCCAGTGTATATCTGGCAACTGCCATGGAGCGCTCGCCCTGAGTGTATCTGACTTCCGGATCCCGGGTCAAACGACCCATCAATATAACTCGATTCATGCTTTATCCTCCATTTCATTATTTTTTATTCTCTTACAGAGGGTTCCTCAAAAACAATTCGTCGCTGACCGTGGAATTCATCTCTATGTCCATAAAAGGCCAGTTCTTTTCCTTCCCGGTAGGTACGCACAAATTTAGAAAACTCTATATATTTCTCAATCTTTGAGTACTGACCACTAAAAATTACAAACAGAAACTTTTCTTCTGTCGCTATGTCCACACAATCTGCTTTATAGCATTTGTTACCTGCAGAAAGAGAAGATGCAAAACGAATTTTATATAAATTCTTTTCTTCCTTGCGCTGCTTATTCCCATTCTGTCCTCTGCGCTGCTTGCCGCTTCGGATCTGACTGATGCCAATCTGGAGCAACTTACAAGCATTTTTGAAACTTTCCGATTGCGCGGCCGCGATACCTGTTTTTAAGCCAGACGGCTTTCCAGTATCTTTAAGAACAATGATATTGCTGCCTCCAAGCGCAGACTTTCGGATCAAAGCATTGCGTTCATCATCATAAATAATCAGAACCGTCTTAGCCACTGCTACAAAACGCCCCAATACTTCCTGGATACCTTCATACGTAACTAAATTATCATAATTTAAGACCCCGACTACGCTATTCAAACGTTCTTCCAGGCTTTCAACAGGAATATACGTTTCATTTTTTTCATTCTTCTTAAGTTCCTCTTCTGGAAATGGTGCCTTCAATTCACTCAGCACCTGATCCAAAGATTTTCCATTCACTGTGCCTTTCATCACACACCTTCCTCCTCTATTTTTGAAAAAAAATAGCCAATGTAACATTCACATTGACTTAATCTAAGAATCCCATTTCAATACAGATGCAGTCACAAACCCACACTCCGTAAAAATAACTTGCATGAAAAGATATGGTTTAATGGGAGTATAACATTGCCATCAATGCCTGTCAACAAATCTAAGGCCACACCAAATTCTCGGTGCTACACTTTGACTTTTGTATTCTTAGACTCTGATAGAAGCTTTCCAAAATGCAGCTGACTATTTTCAGCCAGCCGCTAAGTCCGTAAAATCCGCATTTAATCCGGAAATAACACGAAATACTTCTTCTATTTTTCTCGCAGGAGAACATATTATTTCCATAGAAAGCATACGCTACTGCTGCTATCTTTCCCTTAAGGAAAGATGCTTTTAGAGCAGATGACTGATCATCATCCAGTGCTAGATAATTTTCCGTTAAATCTGCATCTTTTTAATTAACGTATAATCATCCAGATCCTCTTCTTCATCCTCTAATGAACACTTTTCCCCATGGAGTTCCCGGTACGCACACACTCCGTCTGGGTCAAATTCTGCAAGCCGGTCAAGATCAAATGATACCTTTGAAAAAGTACAGTATCCTGATAAGGCTGTTTCAGGTAAAATTTTTCCCAGTTGATACTTTCTAATGAACTGTAATTTGGACTCGGAATAATTGTGATCAATGAACGCTTCATTTTCCTTTACAGCTTCACGAGGCAGATTTACAGTCAGGTCACCAAATGGCTCCCATGCTCCGTATTCTTCTTTGTATAATCCAATGTAAAGCCGTTTTCTGTCAATATAAGATAATACTCTTATGAGCAAATCCTCATGGCCACATTCCCAGTCATATCCCAGTGTTTTAAATTCTTTCATAGTTATCCTCTCTTTCCTGTTTTCATTTTCCTGTTTTTTTTAATTAAATCATTTTTTCACAGGTCATTGCATAGTAATTGAAACAACTGAATAGAAATCCCACCGCGGCAAAGCCGGATAAAATCTGCTCTCATAAGTTTCATTGACATCATCCTCCTTTCTGGCACGAAAAAAGGAACCTCCAACAGGAAGTTCCTCCAATGTGTATTATTCTGTTTATTTGCAGAATTCCTCCATTACCTGGTCTTAATGACGCTCACTTTGCCAGAGGCAAATATAATTGAAATGAAAGAATTTGTAATTATTTTATCATCGAATTCTTTCCAACGCAAGGATTGTTACACTAAAAAAGCAAATAATCAAACAGATATGCTATGCTGCCTAAATCCTGTGGACATAAAAAATATAAAAGACATAGAAGACATGGTTCTATGTGGCGTACATATAAGGCTTACAGGCAGATATTTCAGGCAATATTTGGGGCTGTGAAAAAACATAGCCTATAAAAAAGAAGGACCAAGGATTCATAATGAATCCAAGGTCCTCTTTTTGTGTTAAAATTAATCTGCAATGAAAAAAATAACACACACTTATTCTAACCCCAAACAGGCAGTTTTGCCAATACTAATTCAAGATTATCTGGACATTTGTGATCCGGTGCTGA